>JAUNXW010000036.1 GCA_030539595.1 Methanocorpusculum sp.
ACAAATGAAAAATGGAGATGAGTTTATATCAGTAAAGACACGATTGGACAGCCTCTACACGAGTTGCCATTAAGGAAAATTATATATAGAACTGCAATACAACAAATATAACGCAACAAGTAAGGAAGGAATATCCAATGGACAAAAAAGAAAAACAGGACAAAACCGCAACCGAGGCTGAGTCCGAAAAAGTAAATGCAGAAACCGAAAAGGTCAATGCAGAAGAGCCAAAGGATGCCGTACCCGAAACAAATGTTGTTGATGAACTGACACAAAAATACAATGAGTTGAATGAAAAACATCTGCGCCTTGCGGCAGAGTTTGAAAACTACAAAAAGCGCGTCTCACGCGAACAGGAAAATCAGATTCGCTATGCAAACGAAAAATTTGCACGCGACATCGTAGATATTCTTGATAACTTCGAGCGTGCATTAAAAAGCGACGATGAAAATCTTCGAAATGGGCTTGAGCAGATTCATAAACTCTACATGTCAGTCCTCGAAAAGAACGGCATCAAACCAATGAACGCAAAGGGAACACAGTTCGACCCTGAATTTCACGAGGCGGTTGTAATGATACCATCAGACAAACCCTCAGGTGAAATTATCGACATTGCAGTTCCCGGATATATGATTCGTGACAAAGTCCTTCGTCACGCAAAAGTAGTCGTCTCGGCAGAAAAACAAGACGAGCAGAAAAAAGCATAATCAAAAATAAAAGTGATAAAAATGGCATCAAACAAAGTAATAGGAATAGACCTTGGAACTACCAACTCCTGTCTTGCCGTTATGGAAGGAGGAGCCCCAATTGTTATCTCAAACGCTGAAGGATTCAGAACAACCCCGTCGGTTGTCGGATTTTCAAAAGACGGCGAGAGACTGGTCGGTAACGTTGCAAAACGTCAGGCAATTACAAACCCGAACAGAACAATAAGCTCAATCAAACGTCACATGGGAAGCGACTACTCAGTCGACATTGACGGCAAGAAATACTCACCGCAGGAAATCTCTGCGATGATTCTTCAGAAGCTGAAATTAGATGCTGAAGCATACTTAGGCGAAAAAGTCGACAAAGCGGTTATCACAGTTCCAGCATACTTCAACGACGCACAGCGTCAGGCAACAAAGGACGCAGGAAAAATCGCAGGTCTCGAAGTTCTTCGTATCATCAACGAGCCTACAGCCTCAGCACTTGCTTACGGTCTTGACAAAGAAAAGGAAGTTACAGTTCTTGTCTATGATTTAGGCGGTGGAACATTTGATGTTTCAATTCTGACACTCGATGACGGTCTCTTTGAGGTTAAAGCAACCGCAGGAAACAACCGCCTCGGAGGAGACGACTTTGATGCAAGAGTTGTTGACTACCTTGCAGATGAGTTCAAGAAGAAAGAAGGCGTTGACTTAAAGAAAGACCCTGTAGCACTTCAGAGACTGAAAGATGCAGCAGAGAAGGCAAAGATTGAGTTATCCTCACTTCAGAAGGCAAACATCAACTTACCCTACATCACCGCATCATCCGACGGACCTAAACACCTTGATATCGACTTAACCCGTGCAAAGTTCGAGCAGTTAATCGATGACCTTGTTCAGAAGACTGTTGAGCCGGTAAAGCAGGCATTAAAGGATGCAAACTTAACCGCAAGCGGCATTGACCACGTTCTCCTTGTCGGCGGTTCAACACGTGTCCCGATGGTAGTTGAAGAGGTCAAGAAGATTCTCGGAAAAGAACCCGACAAAAATATCAACCCGGATGAATGTGTCGCACTCGGCGCGGCAATTCAGGGAGCTGTCTTAACCGGAGAAGCAAAAGACGTTGTTCTTCTTGATGTCACACCGCTTACACTCGGTATCGAAACACTCGGAGGAATTGCAACCAAACTCATCGAGAGAAACACAACAATTCCAACAAGAAAGAGCCAGATCTTCTCAACCGCAGCAGACAACCAGACCTCTGTTGAGATTCATGTTGTTCAGGGTGAGAGACAGTTCGCACGCGACAATTTCAGCTTAGGAAAGTTCCAATTAACCGGAATACCCCCAGCACCGCGTGGAATGCCACAGATTGAAGTCACTTTCGACATAGACGCAAACGGTATTGTTCACGTATCCGCAAAAGACTTGGGAACAGGTCACGAGCAGTCAATGACAATCACCGGCAGAAAAGACCTCAAAGATGATGAAATTGACAAGATGGTCAAGGACGCAAAAGCATTCGAAGAGGACGACAAGAAGAAGCGCGAAGAGATTGAACTGAGAAACAACGCAGACAATGCAGTCTACGCAGCGGAAAAACTTGTTAACGACAAAGAGACAGCAGACAAAGTTGAAGCAGACGACAAAGACAAAATCAAGAAGGCTTCCGATGAGCTGAAAGAAATCCTTGCCAAAGAGGATGCAAAATCAGAAGACATCAAAGCAAAGATGGATGCACTTCAGGAAGTTGTTTTCTCTGTAACCTCAAAGATTTACCAGAAGGTTCAGGAAGAACAGCAGAAAGCTCAGGCAGCAGGTGCTAAAGCAGAAGGCGCAGAAAAGAAAGACGGCGACGACGTTGTCGATGCAGACTACGAAGTGAAAAAGGACTAAACCTCCTTTTTAGGATTTGAAAAACAATGGGTTCTGATTCTTACTATGATGTCTTAGGCGTCTCAAGAGATGCGAGCGCAGAAGAGATTAAAAAAGCATACAGAAACCTCGCAAAAAAATATCACCCGGATGTCTGCAAGGAAGCTGGCGCTGAAGAGAAGTTTAAGGGAATCAACGAGGCGTACAGTGTTTTGTCAGATGAGACAAAACGCAGACAGTACGACCAGTTGGGTCACGATAATTTCACGAACGCTTCAAAGGGCAATTATTCAGGTAATGGGGGCGCAGGATTCAACGCTGACTTCTCAGGCTTTGGAGATATCTTTGATTTCTTCAGCGGAGGGAGCAGCAGAAGAAGCAGCGGCCCTAAGCAGGGTGATGATATGCTTATGCGTATCCAGATTACTCTGGAAGAGGCTGTCTTCGGTGTTCAGAAAGAAATCGAAGTTATGCACACCGAAAGCTGTCCTGACTGTGATGGAACCGGAAGTTCAACGAAGAAGACGCGCACCTGCCGCAAATGCGGTGGAACAGGTCAGATTAAACAGGTCAGAAATTCTATCTTCGGTCAGATGGTTACTCAGTCTGTTTGTCCTGACTGTAACGGGAAAGGCAAGATTCCCGAATCTCCGTGTCGTAAATGTAATGGAACAGGCAGGTCAAAGATTCGCCGTAAGGTCACTGTAAATGTTCCTCCGGGAATGGATACGGGTATGAGACTTCGCATGGAAGGATACGGTGAAGCCGGAGATTACGGAGCACCCAATGGGGACTTGTATATCGAGGTCTATGTTGTATCCAACCCGAAGTTTGACCGTGAGGATGATGATTTAATCACCCAGTATGAAATCACTCCGGCTCAGGCGGTTCTCGGTTGCGAGGTTGAGATAGAGACAATAGATAGAAAGAAGGTTGCGTTAAGAGTTCCGGCAGGAATTGCTTACGGCACACGCCTGAGAATTCAGGGTGAAGGTGTAAGACGCAGAGGAAATTACGGCAACCTTCTGGTTAGAATTGTAATAGCTACACCAAAGAAGATTTCCGCAAAAGAGAAGGAGCTTTATGAGAAGATTCTTGAAGCGGAAGGAAAATCATCTGCAGGCGGCAGCGATAATAAAGATAAAGAGAAGGACAAAAAGAAACGCGGGCTGTTTAAATAAAGCCCCTTTCTGTTTTTTTTTAATTTAATTAATCCGTTCTGAAATTATTTTGTTCCGAACAGATTGTTTACAAAATTTCCCAAAGCACTGCCGTTTCCACCGAGAGCCTGTATATCTTCTAAAGTTTTTGTCGGGTCATTTGTTGAAGAACCCAATGAAAATCCCTGAATCTGATTTATCATATCTCCAAACTGACTTGTCATATCTGTGACCTGAGTTGTGATTGTCGTTAATCCGTCCCCAAGATATCCAAATACCTGCATCGCGCATAATATAAGCAGTATTACACACACGGCAAAAACTATTTGTTTAATCATTGCATCACCATCAGAGCATTTTTTTCTGAAGAATGTTTTGTTGCTCACAGTATTTAATATCTGTACATTAATTGAAGAGGCTGTCCAACGTACATAACAATTAGACAGCCTTCAAATGACCTCACCCCTGTTTCAATTAATTCATATCCCTTCAAACCCAACAATTATTCAAGGAGGGAAAGATACGTCAGACGTTGAACTTGAAATAATAGACAGGGCTGAAGAGTGGGCAGGATTTCTTAAAAAGAAATACAAAACCGAACTTAACAAACTCTCTCGTGAATACCCGAGCCTTGTTTCACTATACATAAACTACGACACACTGGAAAAATTCGGAAAAGTTGGAACAATACTCGCAGATGATTTACTTGAACACCCGGGAAAAACTCTGGGCGATATAAAAGATGCAATTCGTGCGGCTCACCTTATATCCGGCAAAAATGCTGAAGGAGAAGACATCTCGGAAGAAATAATCTCCAGCATTAACATAAGATTCGTACATCTCCCGAGAAAAACCCAGATAAGAGACATAAGAGCCGACAACATAAACAAATTCATCAGCGTCGACGGAATTATAAGAAGAGTAACCGAAGTTCGTCCAAGACTTGTAACCGGAGCTTTTCGCTGCGCAAACAACCATATAACCTACAAACATCAGGAATACGGAAGCTACAGCGAGCCTGACATCTGCGGAAACGCAGAATGTACCCTCAAAAAGTTTGAACTGGTTCAGTCCAAGTCAACCTTTATCGACTCCCAAAAATTAAGAGTTCAGGAAACTCCCGAAGGTCTAAGGGGAGGTGAACAGCCTCAAAATATTGATATTGACTGCACAGACGACATTTGTGGAATTGTTTCCCCCGGAGACCGTGTAATTGTTAATGGAATTCTCAGAAGCGTTCAAAGAATTCAGGGCGGACAAAAATCAACGGTCTTCGACCTATACGTCGAATGCAACTCAATAGAAATCTCGGTAAAAGAATTTGAAGAGGTCGACATCTCCGAAGAGGATGAAAAACAGATTCGGGAAATGGCAACCGACCCTCAGATTTATGAAAAAATCTCGCGCTCAATTGCCCCCACAATTTACGGAAACAGCGAGGTCAAAGATGCAATTGTTCTCCAGCTGTTTGGAGGAATCGCAAAAGAAATGCCTGACGGAAGTTCACTCAGAGGAGATATTCATGTTCTTTTGGTGGGTGACCCCGGTATTGCAAAGTCTCAGCTCTTACGCTACGTCATAAAACTCGCACCGCGCGGAATTTACACTTCGGGAAAATCAGCCTCATCGGCAGGTCTGACAGCAGCCGCTGTCAAAGATGATTTGGGCGACGGCCGCTGGACACTTGAAGCAGGAGCTTTGGTTCTCGCGGATAAAGGAATGGCAGCAGTCGATGAAATGGATAAAATGCAGAAAGACGACCGCTCCTCGCTTCACGAAGCAATGGAACAGCAGTCAATTTCCATCGCAAAAGCTGGAATCAACGCAACTCTAAGGACGCGCTGTTCACTTTTGGGCGCTGCAAACCCGAAGCTTGGAAGATTTGATGAATACGGAAACATCTCTGAACAGATAAATATGCCGCCATCGCTTCTCTCGCGTTTCGACCTCATCTTCATAATGAAAGATGAGCCGAACCCTGAAAGAGATTTAAACATAGCAAGGCACATTCTCAAATCTCACTCCGCTGGAGAAAAAATCATGCGCCACAAAAAATATCCTATCCCTGGCGCTGATGATGAATATTTCAAAAAAGAACTCGCGCCGGTTACAGCGGAAATTGATGCAGTGCTCTTAAGAAAATATCTGGCTTATGCAAAACGTAACTGCTTCCCGCTGATAACAGACGACGCAAAGGATGTCCTCGTGAAATATTATCAGGGCTTGAGAAGTGTTGCTTACGAAAATCAGGACAAGCCTGTTCCCGTAACCGCACGTCAGCTTGAAGCCCTTGTTCGACTTGCCGAAGCAAGCGCAAGAGTGCGTCTGGCTGATATTATAGAAATTGACGACGCGAAGCGTGTTGTAAAAATCGTTGATGACTGTTTAAGACAGGTTGCATACGACCCGAAAACAGGCTCGCTCGATATCGATAAAATCACAACAGGAACAAGCCGCTCCGGAAGACAGCTTTACCGTGATTTGAAAGAAACTATAAAACAGCTCAACACTGATGGAAAAGGTGCAAAGAAAGATGAGGTCTTTGCTGATATGGAAAAGAAGAACTACTCCAAAGACGAAATAGAAAAGACGTTTAAACAGATGAACAATCAGGGTGACTTCTATGTCACAAGCGACGGAAATATAAAATTAATCTGATACCATGGCAACAGACAGAGAGAATGCGGTTTTTGAAGCCGCAATAAAACTTGGAGCGCTTTATCATCAATTTGTTGGAACACCAATCTCGCGTGCGACAGCCGAAAAAGTTGAAGCTGCAATTGAAAGTGCTGTTTCGCTTCAGCCTTACGTGACTTCAATTAAAGTAAGGCTCGATAAATCGCTGATGAATGAAAACCCGTTCGGATACAGCGAACTGACAGGTGCAATGTATGATGTTGTTATCGAAACAAAATTCGGTGAGGCAAAGTGCAGAGCCGGACTTAAGTTTGAAAACGGTTATCCTATGATGAGGATTCTTGACTGATGAGTCAGGATTTTCCTATTTTAGACGACCATTTTCATATTAATTCAAGGACGGGTGCAGGTTCTGATATTGTTAAAGAGTTTATGCGCTCCGGTGGAACTCACATAGTTTTGGTAACGCTTCCTTCGTGGTCATGCGGTGTCACACCCGTGAAAGCGGATGATTTTCGCGAAGTGTTCGATTCAACCCTTGACGATTTGAAAAAAGTTGAGGCTCTCGGATGTAAATGTTACTGCATTGCAGGTGTTCACCCCGCAGAAATCGGAAGACTTTCAGAGCGTATGAGTATTTCAGAAGCAGAAGAGCTTATGTGCAGGGGACTTGATGTTGCGGCCGAGTATGTTTCCGAAGGGAAATGTATCGGTTTAAAATCCGGCAGACCTCATTATCCTCTAACGCCTGAGGTATGGGAAATGTCAAACAGAGTTCTTGAACACGCTCTGACTTTAGCGGGTGAACTCAACTGCGCTCTTCAGATTCACGCAGAAAGCGGGGCTTGTTCAGATGTAATTCAAATGGGTGAAAAATGCGGTGCGCCCAAAGGAAGAATCGTGAAACATTTCGCAACGTGTGAAACACCGCTTCACCCTTCGGTAACGGTAAGAGAGCCTTTTCTTGTCGACTGGTTTAAGGAGAAGAGGGATTTTACTCTTGAAAGTGACTACATGGATGATTTATCGCGTCCGGGAGCTGTTAACGGACCGCGTTCAGTTCCTCGAAAAATGCAGAGATTTTTGCAGGAGGGAATTATCACGAGCGAAGATATGTGGAGAGTGTGCTCATCTGTTCCCGAGAAAATCTACGGTGTGGATTTCAGGCTGTAGATTGTTTGTCTGATGACTATTGATAAACATATGTACAGACTTTAATCTGTTTTCAAAAAAGTATATGAAAATAAAATCAGTTTTTATTTTCTTCTTTATGCTCTTCCGCAGAACCGCCCTTTCTCAAAAATTCAGTAACAGTTCTGTCCTCGCGCCCGAGATAAATCATAGCAATTGTCAGACCTAAGATAACAATTGTAATACCGATTATATCCAAAAATTCCAAATCAGCCACAAGCAGTCTTCTGACCATGGTTGTAACTCCCGCAATTAAAATCGGTCTGACCAAAACTCTGCCGACTCTGACATAAGACCTTACCATGTCTATGAGCGTCGCAATAACAATAATAAGCAGAATTGACTGAAGAACAGCGGTCAAAGTTGCCTGAGACGGATTTGCTATCGCAACGGCGAGAAGTTTCAATGCTTCGAAAGCACCGACAATTGCTGTTGCAACGAGAAGAGCCGCAATAATCAGATAAATGATTATTGTAAGTATACTGCAGCCTTTTACAAGAAATTTCTGCAGTCTGGGAAATGATTGAGTACCGCACTCCATATAAATATTGTATTATACTGCTCGCAATAATATTAGTCTTTTCCTTGAGGATGTTCAATTGAGTTTGTCAAATAGCGGAAACCTAAAGTTTTCCGCTATTGGACAAGCTCACAAAGCGCAACCGCATAACTCCCATCTCAAATTAATTAATAAATCACACCCCGCTGTTTTGAAAACATATCCTCACCACTTAAATATTATCAGTTTCAATAATATTATTACAAATGATAATATTTGTGATGCAATGAAAGACCTAACCGACGTAATAATGAATCCTGTTCGCCAGCGAATATCACAGTATCTGATTCTCAACAAAACAGGAACTGTAAACGAAATTGCAAACGAACTAAGCGATGTACCGCGTCCAAGTATTTACCGTCACGTAAAACGCTTACTTGACGCAGAACTTATAGAAGTTGTTGAAGAAAAACAGATTCGAGGAGTTGTTGAAAAAACTTATTCGCTCGTTCACCCGAAGACAGATGAATTCACCAACTCAGACATAGCTCTGCTGATTCAGCATTCGCTGATGTCGATTGCCGGAAACTTTGCTCAATACTTCAAAAACGAAAAAGCCGACCCTGTAAAAGACATGCTGAGCGTTTCAACTTCAACACTTCTTTTATCCGACGCTGAACTCATGGAATTCTTCGGCAAAATCGGTAATGTCTACAACGAAGTTATACAAAACAAACCGCGTTAGGATAGAGTTCCGCGCTGCATCACAATAATATCATCACCCGCAAACTCGGAGCAGAAAAATGCTTGAAATCAAAAACCTCTCAAAGACATACAAAGGCGGCAAAAAAGCCGTATCGAATTTAAGCCTCAAAATCGAAAAAGGCGACATCTACGGATTTATCGGACACAACGGTGCTGGAAAAACCACCACAATAAAATGCATCTGCGGAATTATAGATTTTGAAGAAGGAGAAATCAGAATCGACGGTCATTCTGTCAAAGATGAACCCATTCTCTGCAAAACTATTACAGCCTACATCCCTGATAACCCTGACTTATATGAATACTTAACCGGTATACAATATCTGAACTTCACAGCAGACATGTTTGGAATATCATCAGCCGAACGAAGCGAATCAATAAAAAAATACGCGGACGAATTTGAAATAACATCCTCACTCGGAGATTTGATTTCATCCTACTCACACGGAATGAAACAAAAACTCGCAATAATTGCCGCACTGATTCACAAACCCAAACTTTTAGTCCTTGACGAACCTTTTGTCGGACTTGACCCGAAAGCCTCTGTAACTCTTAAAAAAATAATGCATGAGATGTGCTCAAACGGTTCTGCAATATTTTTCTCAACACACATTCTCGACGTCGCCGAAAAACTCTGCACCAAAATTGCTATAATCAAAGACGGTCAGCTTGTTGTCAACGGCGAAACAGCAAAACTCACACACGGCGAGTCGCTTGAATCATTATTCATGGAGGTTGTCAGCCGTGCTGAATGAGATAAAACTCCTGACAAAAGTCAACATCTGCAACTCGTTTGGAATTAACGAGGCGAGGTTCTCCAAAGACAAAAAGAAAAGACGAAACGTAATTATCTATGGAAGTGCATTTCTGTTTCTGGCACTGATTATAATGCTTTATACAGCGGTGCTTTCAGCCGTATTAATCATGGAAAATGCATCTGAAGCTGTTCCTATGTTTATATTTATAATTGCGACTGCGATTATTTTTATTTTCAGCGTGTTTAAGTCAGGACGTGCTCTCTTTAATATGAAAACATACGAGCGCGAAATTGTTCTACCTGTAAAACCTCTTGCGATAGTCATCAGCCGTCTTCTGAGCATGTATATCTTCAACGCACTTCTTGCGGCAATTATCGCAGTTCCGGGAAGTATAATTTATGCGGTTTTCACAGCGCCCGGCTTATCGTTTTACATAACGATGATACTTGGAATTTTTCTGATTCCGCTTCTTCCGATGACAATAGCTACAGCTCTTGGAGCAGTGGTTTTGGCGGCTGCTTCAAAGATGAAACACAAAAATTTCGCTGCAATAATTCTTTCAATGATTTTTACGGTTTTGGTGATTGCTTTATCGCTTTCATTTTCGTTCAGCGGAAACAGTATAATCAGTAATATCTCGGAAATATCATCTGCAATCATCACTCAGGCTGAAAATATCTATCCGCCTTCCGTTTTATTTTACAACGGAGTATTCGGTGATGCCTTTGCATATGCAATGTTTGCTGTTATATCGGTTGGAATTTTTGCGGTTTTTACCGCAATAGTTCAATGGAAATTTACAGCCGTATGTTCAGCGCTGAACACGAGTGCATCAAAAAAAGATTACGTTATGCACGAACTTTCAAAAACTTCACAACTGAAAGCCCTCTACATTAAAGAGTTCAGAAGATATCTGGCTTCAAATATTTATGTCATGAATACGAGTATCGGATATGTTCTCATGGTGATTTTGTCAGTTATGATTCTCATATTCGGTGCGGAGAAAATCAACGGGCTGTTTGGAATAGATAGATTTATAGAAACAGCAGTGCCCGTCGTTCTGGCGTTTATGTGTGCATTTTCATCAACTACAGCAAGTGCTATTTCTATGGAAGGAAAACAGTGGTGGATTGTAAAATCAATGCCTGTTGCGGCAAAAAAAGTCTTTGACAGCAAAATATTGGTAAACCTAAGTGTTGCTTTTCCGTTTTACTTAATTTCGGTGATAATTCTTTCAATTGCTTTACCGATGAGCCTTGCAGGCTATGCGGTTCTGATTATTTTACCGCTTGCATATATTTTCTTTATATCGGTTTTGGGAATTACGGTAAATGCAAAACTTCCTCTTCTCGAATGGGAAAATGACGTTATGGTTGTAAAACAAAGCGGTGCAATGATTGTTACAATGCTAATCGGGTTCGCGGCAGCCGCTCTTCCCATGATTTTCGTATTTGCTTTTTCTGGAACTGTTCAGACTTTGTCTTTTGCAGTGATTATCGCGGTAATTATTATAACGACCGCAGTCTTATATCGTAAGAACAACAGAATTGTTCTGAAGAGGATTGAATAAAATGATAATCAATTTCGATAAAATTGACGAAACGGTTACTCCTAATTTCAAGGGAGGAGAAAAAGAAGCTGCTACACGTGTCTTCGACAACGGAAAAATAAGAGTTTTAACTCTTAAACTTGTTCCCGGAGCATCCATTGGCATGCATACCCATGAAACAAATTCTGAAACGATGTATGTCATTGAAGGCAAAGGCAAGGTTGTCTACGACGGAAAAATCTGGGAGCTTGCCAAAGGTAACTGTCATTACTGCGGTTTAGGTCATTCTCATTCAATAATTAATGACGGCGACAGTGATTTGATTCTGTTTGCACAGATAATAAGTTAACATGGGCGAACTGAGTAAACTCAAAAACATCGGCGAAAAACTTGAGGCTCAACTTAACGAAGTCGGAATTTTTTCCGAAAGCGGGCTGAAATCATCCGGAGCTGAAAATACATGGCTCAAGATTCAGAAAATTGATTCATCGGCTTGTATTCACAGACTTCTGGCGCTTGAAGGAGCGATTGAGAATGTCAAAAAGACAGAACTTCCCGCAGAGCGCAAGGCTGAACTGAAAAAATTCTATACAGAACATAAGATTTCAAAATGAGCAGTATTTTCGAAATGAAAAACTCCGACTGGGGTCGTGTCAGTGAAATTTATTCTGAAGCACTTGCCGAAGGTAAATCCACTTTTAATAAAGTCTGCCCGACTTTTGAAGAGTGGAATGCGTCTCATCTGAAAAAATGCCGCTTTGTTATGGAGGCTGACGGTGAAATCTGCGGATGGTGTGCGCTTTCGCCCGTTTCATCTCGTGAGGCATACAAAGGGGTTGCAGAGATAAGTATCTACATCGATAAAAAATTCCACGGGAAGGGTCTTGGGACAAAACTTTTGACGCATCTTTGCGAATCCTCAGAAAAAGAAGGCATCTGGAGTTTGTACGCGGCGGTTTTTGAGGTCAACGAAGCAAGTCTTGTTCTTCACAGAAAATGCGGTTTCCGCGAAGTCGGTTACCGTGAAAAAATCGCGAGAGATATTTTCGGAAATTGGCAGAACACAATAATTTTTGAAAAACGCAGCAGGGCTGTATGAGTTTTGATTGTGAAATAAGGCTTGAACTTCCTTCTGCCGAACATAAATCACGCGCAGAAGAGTTCAAGTCTGAATTTTTTTCAAACGGCGAAGAGATAATTAACGGCAGTTCTCTTTTCGATAAAATGGATTTTGATGATTGGCTTGCTTATGCAGTTAAGAACCGCGACGAAAAAACCGTTAGTTCTGAATGGGTTACAGCGACTGTTTTTTTCGGTGTAAGAAATTCTGATGAAAAAATAATCGGAATTATTGATGTGCGTCATAATCTGAATAATACGTTTTTAAAAGAATACGGCGGTCATATAGGATATTCTGTTCGTCCGAGTGAGAGATGTAAAGGTTATGCTTCTCGAATGCTTTCTTTGGCGCTTTGTTTTACTGATTCTCTTTTGATTACTGAGGTTATGATTGGCTGTTATGAAAGCAATACCGCATCAATCAGGGTTATTGAAAGATGCGGAGGAAGACTTTCTGAACGTAAATTTTATTCAGACGGCAATCCTATGAGAATTTACAAAATATACAGAGGTGTTTCTGTCTGCGGAGCTGAATGTTTTGAGTGCGATAAATATTTGAAAGAATGCGGAGGGTGTCGGGCAATTGAGGGAAAAGTCTGCTGGACTGAGTTTACAAATGAAAATGTATGCGGTATTTATGACTGCTGTATGAATAAAAAAATCTCCGACTGCGGTAAGTGTGATTTGTTTCCGTGCTGGAAATTCAAAGACGGCGACCCTACAAAAACTGATGAAGAGAATCGTGAGATTTTAAGAAGACAGATTGATGTTTTGAAGAGTTTGTCCGATTGTGTTGTCAAACATTTAGATTAATTTGAAATTGGATTTTGTTGGTCTTCAAAATTATTTGG
>JAUNXW010000166.1 GCA_030539595.1 Methanocorpusculum sp.
CCAGCGGGCAGGATCCCATGTCGGGTGCTCATCAAGTGATGAGCTTCCGTACATCGGGTCTGTTGCCATGTATCCCTGCTGGTGGAAACCAAGGTCTTTCGGAATTGCAACTTCGCGGCCGCACATTTCTGCCCAGTCACGTTTGCCGTAGTTCTCGAAGACTGCGATCATGAATTCCATCTGCTCGCGTGCAAGCGGTAATGCCTGCTTTGCAAGGTCTAAGACCTTTGCTTTTGCACGCGGGGTGATGTTCTTATACATACCTCCAACACGGGGGTTGGATGGGTGGATTGCTTCGCCGCCGACGATTTCGCCGATGGTCTGACCGATCATACGAAGGGTCTGGATACGCTTTGCGACAGATCTAACCGGCTCTTCAGGGGTGAAGGGGTTAATCTTTGTGTCGGTTCCCGGTATATACATATCCGGCAGTGCAAGAATGTCATGCAGTGCATGTGAGTGCAGTCTGTTGGCTGCCTGAAGGATAATACGCAGGAGATATGCGTCGTCTGGAATCTCAACACCCATTGATGCTTCCATTGCCTCTGTTGCGGCAAGAGTGTGGGCTATCGGACAGATACCGCACACACGGGATGCGATCTTTGGGACCTGCTCATAGGTTTTACCTATTGCAAGTTTCTCTACTCCACGAACCGGTGTGATTGAAAGCCAGTCTCCGCGCTCGATGATACCTTCATCGTTTACTTTTAAAACGAGCTTGGAGTGACCTTCATGTCTTGTGGTTGGGGAAATTTCTACTACTTTCGACAATGTATTCGCCTCATCCTAAATTATTTAGGTTTTCAAACAGCTATACGGTATATTACCATTGTCCTTTTGGATAAATGACACGTACCTAAGTACGTTAGTTTAATGTTGTCTCTGAAGGGTTAATTAATGATTTCCTCTGTCACTAAATGAAAGTGTTAAACCATGAAAGATGTTCATTGTTAAGTCACACAGAAATATTTTTTGTGCTACGCAAGTGTTACAATAAAACCAAAAAATATAACAAAACATATCCATTAAAAAAATGAAGCCCTATCTTAACCCAAAATTGAGATGCGCTGTTGCAGAGGTGTTTAAACCGCAAAAAAAGATGAATATGAAGTTATCTTATGCCTTGAGTTCATCACGCAGTTCTGCAAGTGTTGCCTTTCTTTCGGCGTATGCATCGTGCTGATGAATGCTCTCTTCATTTGTCTGGCGAATTGTAACGGCAGCGTCTCCAGGTAAGTCGACGAATGTTGTAACAACCTGTCTTGCCATTTCTCTGACGCAATCTTCTACAAATCTTGCATTTTTGTGAGCCGCCATAACAACGTAGCTCTCATCGCCGCGTTTTAAGAGCTCGTAGATTCTTGCGCTCATTGATTCCTTGAGAACGGTTACAATTTTATCGAGAGGAACGATAATGTCGCCGTCGGTTTCGACACACAAGAAACCTTTGCCGCGCTGGTTGTGGCTTGCCATTGGGATTTCGCTGAAGAAAGCATCCTGCTTTTCTTTCGGAATCTCAAGTTTTTCCATAATGTGCATCGCATGGTCTTTCATAATGTTCTGCGCGCACGGGCAGGCTGTGATTCCGGTAACTTCCGCGCCGACACTCTTGCGGATAATTGGCTTATCTTTGTTTGCGGTTCTCTGAGCAATTGCGTGCGCATAGACATTTACAACTTCCTGACAAGATGTCTTCGAGACAGGGGTCTCGCGGCTTATCATGTAAAAACTGCGCATGAACACTTCGGTTCTGTCCGCGTATTCGTGGTGGTCGAGGAGTTTCTTGGAAACAATCCCGCAAACATCTTCAATTCCTTTAACTTCGCCTGAAGTAGCCTGCTGAAGAACTTCATCTATTACTTCAAAGTTTCTTGAGAGGTTCGCACCTTTGAGACTGCTCGGCAAATCTACAAAGACGTCAAACTCGGAAATAAATATAACCGGTCTTTTGCCCGGTCTGCATACTTCCACGAGTTTCTTGACATTTTTCACTCCAACGCGCGTAAGACTGATTCTCACATCGGGCGCGGTAGACTGGACATCTGGTAGTGACATTATTCATCTTGTCCTAAACTGCGTTGAATAAATATTGTTTAACTCAACGTGTATCTATCTGTATTGGCACGAGGGTATATAACATTTTGTTTAATAATCTTCGTTCGGGAACAAAATTCAGGAGATTTTATTTTCTGATGAAGAAATGCGCATACACAAGATTATTTACGATTCGGCAAACCCCATTATATGAGATTGTCCAATTGAACAACCTCAAAAATCAGCAATACGCTCTTTTTATCTATCCTTAAACGAATAGAATTATTAATGCGGTATTACCTCAGGAAAGATACATTGATTGTCAGGGGAGATTTCAGAGCTGCGGGCAATTGCGTTGACGGAGGTGTCAAAGACGTCAGGACAATTCTGAATATTTCCGTTCCACAGCGTTTTTCCGAAGACGCCTCGGTTTACATAAACCGAGTTTCCGCAAAGCTCGGATTTCTTCAGCCGCAGCTCGGACTTCTTACAGCAGTTCCGATAACAAATCTCTGCATAGCAAATTACGACACCATCACAGCATTTGTAACTGCGGCAGTATCGGACAGAAACCGCACAATAAATATAATTGTCACAAGCAAGAAAAAATTCACAGACGCCGCACTTCTCGGGGCGTTGATGACGGTAACCGAAGCTAAGGTAAAGGTGCTTGAATCAAGAGGTTTGCCTGCCGGAGCACTTTCAACAGATGCTTCTGTTGTTGCCTTTGAAAAAAATGCATCGGATGAAGAGCCTGAGGAGTTCGTCGGAGCACTTACAGACACAGGAAGAAAAATTTACAAAGCGGTAACCCATGCGCTTACAGAAGCGCTTGTCAGATTCGATAACTACCTCTTAAACAACTGGGGTTTTTCACGCGGATGGTCAAGGGGGGCTGTTCACACGTTACGAAACAGACCCTCTTTTTTTATTTACAGCAGATACGGAGGTGACCACTGGAACGAGTGGATTCCGGAAGGGTGTCAGTATTATCCGTGCCATAAATTTTCAAAACAGAAATGCAGTTTCTGTTACTGCCCGCTTTATCCATGCGGGGATTCTGAATTCGGAGAATCCATTGATACACCGAACGGAAAAATCTGGAGCTGTATGGACTGTGTTTTCGTTCACGAACCCGAAGTCGCAGAGCATCTGCTGAAAAATCCCGAAGCTTCTATGGCT
>JAUNXW010000167.1 GCA_030539595.1 Methanocorpusculum sp.
TAACGATTAAAATTTCCCTGTTTGGTAAATCAACATCAAATATGAATGGCAAGACAGTTGCATCAAAGTCAGGTCTTGACTTCAATATAACTGAGATTATCCGCGGATACAGCGCAAGTTATTTGGAATTTACAACCCCTGAGGGAGGTAAAACCCCTTGGTTGGGCAATGCTGATTCTAATAATCCTGACTTCTGGAACGCAGACCAC
The DNA here is from genome assembly GCA_030539595.1 of Methanocorpusculum sp. Lineage (GTDB taxonomy): Archaea > Halobacteriota > Methanomicrobia > Methanomicrobiales > Methanocorpusculaceae > Methanocorpusculum. Next base: position 210 of record JAUNXW010000167.1, read on the forward strand.
AATGTTTTCACAGTAAACAAATTATCAGATTATGATGTTTCTGTAGGTACATGGAAAGTCAACGCCGTTGTAAAAAACACAAGTGGTATATCTTTCCTTGACGGCAAATCAACCAAGACGGGTAAATCCTCATACTCATTCACTGTTGGAACAATATCTAATTCAATTACTACTAACAGAGACACAGTTGTTCGCGGGAACTCATTCCTTGTAACAATCAAGGGAACGCCAGGAGAAATTGTCAATGTAACTTATGACACTGCAAATCTTAAACACACTTTAGGTCAATCAGGTGTTACTGATATTGCAGACGGATTCCAAACAACACTTTTAAGTAGTAGCGGTTCAAGAACAATTCAGTTAGATACTAACTCGTATACTGAGCCTAAATCATATAGGATTACTGCAAACTTCTCTATAGACAACTCTGAAAAAGCAGTAAAGGTTTCTGTAGAAAAAGGTAAAATTACAATAGTATCTGATGCAGACAAATACTATACAGGCAACGAAATTATACTTTCGGGAACAAATACCGAAGCAAAGTCAACTTACATTTACATAAACTGTTCTGACAATAAACTTAAAGAGATACTTCTTAATGATGGAAAATATCTTGAGAAAGTAAATGTTGAGAGTGACAATACTTGGTCTAAAAAATTCAAAATTTCAGATTCTTATCCCAATGGTGATTACACAATATATGCAACCTCTTATCCATATGCATACTCAGCTGAAGGAAAACCGTATGTGACTATCAATGAAAACTATGCGCATTCAACCCAACCCATAAAAATAAAAGAACCGTCATTAACTGCATCGGTTAAAGAAAATATTGTATTCAAGGGTGGTAATGCAGAAATTATCGGAGCAACAGAAGATTGTGTTGAAAGTTTATCATACTACATAATTGGTAACGGCATATTTCAATACGGAACAATCTTCTTAAATCAGGACGGCACATTTTCAAAAGCCATAAACACCACGAATTTTGCGGTTGGTAATTATCAGATGATTATCCAGAACCCGTCTTATGATAAATTATTCAATGTAATGGCAGGGGTTGATAAATATGGATGTGAGGAAGATAATTTCTATAATTCTGTAAGTTCCTTCACAACCGATAGTTACGGTGACTTAGGTGTACCTGTACGTGAATCTGTATCTTCAATTAACACATTAAGTACTCAAAACGCGGTTGACGCTATCACTAATTTATTAAACAAAGATTATGTTGATGACATTTATAATATCGTAAACTTTGAGGTTAGCAGTTCAAAACCAATATCAGCAACAGGGAAAATATCTCTTCAATCAGGTTGGAACTTCATCTCAATACCCAAAACTCTTGCCTCCTCAAACAACACCGCAGAAAAACTCTTCGGCAAAATAAACACAGACGAAAAAGCCGTACTCTCATACAATGCAGAAACGCAAAAATGGGAACAGCTGCAAAAAGACACATACATAGCTCCACTCACAGGCTATTGGATATACTCTAAAAACCCCGCAGAAATAAACCTCTATTACACAACAAACCCATCAGCACCCGCTGTAAAAACAGTATACAAAGGCTGGAACGCAGTCGGGCTTTCAGCCGAAGAACAAACCTCAGCCAAAAGCGCCCTTGCAAGAATAAAATGGGGAACAGCAATAGAATGGAATCTGCCCTCAGGAAAATACAGCACAGCAATAGTCAACGGAGGAAGCAGTACAAACTCACCTGAACGACTGCTCACACCCGGAAATGGAATCTGGCTTTACGCAGAAGAAGAGGGAACACTCACAGGATTAACGGCTTGATAAAAATGAAAAAAATATTAGCCGCAATAATCATAGCCTCAATAATACTAATCGGCGCAGTCTCGGCAGAAGAAACAATCCCATTACTACCCGCTCAATACTTTGGAACAGCACAGACAACAAACGCAAACCCAATCACAGCGGGCACGGAAATCACAGCAGAACTCAACGGAGAAACATTTACATACAAAGTAATCGAAAACGGAAAAATTGGTGAGGCGGGAACATTCGATGAAAAATTCATCATCTCCCCATCAAACCCGTCAGCAGAAGGCAAAGTCATAAAATTCAAAATCGGCTCGGTTGAAGCGTCTCAGACAGTAACATTTGAATCCGGAAAATCAGAAAGCCTTGCCCTTATATTTGCCGTTGAAGCACAAACCAAAGGAACTGAAAACAAAATCATCACAGCGCCACCAATAGTAATTTCGGAAAATCCCATACCGCAAAATTTTGCGCTCGTTGTTGAAACCATCCCTCAGAGCCAAAAAGATTCTCTCCCTAAATTCTCGCAAGGGACAACTGTCCTGAAAATTGTAGAGATAACTCCTGAAAATCCGCCCGCGGGAAACTACAAAGTAATTCTGACGTTCACCCTCACGCCATCTGAAATAGCATCGCTTGGAGTAACCAAAGATAAAATTATTCTGATGCACCACAACGGAGCGCAGAATAAATGGGATTCACTCAGAACATGGATAAGTTCAGAAACAGGCGGTGCTGTAAATTATTCTGCCGAGGCTGAGAGTTTCTCAGCTTTTGCAATAGGAGCGTCGACAACGGCAACGCAGACAGCTGTCCCCGCAAGTACAAATTCCGGTTCAGGCAGTTCTGGCGGAAATTCGGTAAGCACTCAAAGCCCTCAGCAGAGTTATACAGCCGCGCCTCAAACCGAGCAGACTATAAAACCGTCAGCGACCGCATCTTACGCAGCAACAGCTCAGGCAAAACCCACAGAGACAAAAACACCGTTTGCATTGGCTGGGTTAATAGCGGGCTTGGCTTGCGCAATGGTTCTACTGAGGAAATAATTAGAGCGGAGTAATATAATTTTTATTTTTATAGGCTGAGTTTGTGCTTCGTTTTCACTTATCCAGTAATTCACTAATTTGTATTGATTAGTTTTATTTATACTAACTTGGGGCTTCGCTACGATAATCTCTCCGCTCAGCGTTGA
>JAUNXW010000037.1 GCA_030539595.1 Methanocorpusculum sp.
CTGAGGGAGTTCTTGAAGGATTTGCAGAGCCCGAGGTTTTAAAATACTCTGGAAGGATTGTTCAGTTTGAGAGAATCGGTTTCGCTAAAATCGATTCGGTGAAAGACGGAAAAGCAACCGCTTACTTCACCCACAGATGACTTCATCAGAGGCGGCTGAACTTTTATCTTCTGCGAATGTGACGCTTGCAGAAATCAGGAAAGCTGTTCACCACCTCCCCAAAACCGACCGACTTGTGCTTTATGATGAAAATCATATTAATCACAGGTCTGCGGTAGGTAAATTTTTTGAAGCGCTTGTTTATGAAATTCTCCTCAGCGAAGCTGAACCATCCGATAAAATCGAATCGATCGCTGCAAAATTAACAGACGCTGAGTTTATTCCGTATGATAAATATTCACCCGACGGGTTATGGTATTCACGCGACGGAGAGATAAGGTTCAAGAGAGGAAAAAAAGTATCCTCAGAGGTTGATTTACTTTTGAAAACATCCGACGGGACAAGAATTTTCGGCGAGGTTATTGTGAACCCTGCGGGGACAAAAGGATTTTCGACAGAGGTTGAGTCGAAAAGAAATTTTTTATCGGAACTCTACGGCAGTGATTTTGAGTTTCTGCTTGTGATGCCCGTCTCACCTAAAAGAGATTTGAAATGCCTTTCCGAAGGGGACGCCTGCGCCGTGATTTTGGATGGTGATAAAATGTATCAGAATGTTTTATCATCAGAGGTTCTTAAAAGAAATCTGTCGGCTACCGTTTCTTCGAAAAGAGTTGACGGGCGGGTTTGGTAAATTTTAGATGAATTGGAGATTGTCGGATAAATTTTTTTGAGATTTATTGGAGTGGGGCAGAGTTTGTCCCTGACAATAAAAAAAGAAGTGCCGGAACTTTATTTTATCTTATCCAGAACCCACGCTTTTCCTTCCGGCGACTTGAACAAAGGAACATCCTTATCGACAACGGCTACATTTCGCTCAACCGTTACATGTTCATTTGTTTTCGGATTAAAGCCCTCGCGCTCAATAACCCCTTTGTAAATACAGATACCTCTCCTCTGCCACGAAGGAGTTTCGGACAAATTAATTCCTTTAGAAAACGCCAGCTCGTGAAGAGCCGCTGCATTCATGCCGTCAAGTTTTCTCTGTGCATTTGTCGCAGACAATCCTTCGTCGGTCAAAAGTTTCTGACAGTAGCCGTTAATATGATTTCTCCAGGCTTCAGCCTGACGCCAGCAAAGATAATCAACAAAAAGTTCATCGGAAATGGGAACAATTCGTGAATCAAAAGCAAGAGGTGCATCGGCTTTCGAAAACAAAGTAAACGCGGACGCAGCAAACGCAGATCCCACAGAATTTAGTTTTTCTACTCTGTTATCGAAGACAGACGTCTTAACAAAGAAACTGATTTCATCCGAAAACGTATAAGCAAAGCACGGGGAAAGCCCGCTGTCGTTCATCAAAGAAACCGCCGTCTTCACAAAAATATCAGAAAACTCCTCATCATACGGCTTCTTGTAAGTCCTTGACAGACTGTGAAAAGACCTGCCGTCAAGACGAAGAACAAAAGGAATTGTTGTTGTAAGACCGGAAAAAATCTCCCTGTCTTTCATATTCAAAAAAAATTATTCTCCAAAGAGCGGCTCGCCTGTTGAAACCTTGAACGCGCCGGGGATATGGCGTACAATTACAACATCTCCAACTTCCTTAACAATTCTGTATGGAATCAGCACGCCCTCGTAGTTTTTGGTGTCGATGACATCTGTATTTACTTCGCTTAAAGCAATATAGCTTATCTTCTTATTTGTAACGTCAAGGACAACATCCACTACTTTTCCAAGAAAGGTTGCTTTCTCCGAGTAAACATTCATCCCAAACAATTCTGATATCTGGCGTTTCATTCTACTGATTGTTTATTCAATTCAATCTATAAGTAATTTACCATTACTCTTTCACGGAGTAAATCAAGTAACAACTATTAATGAGAAGATACAACAAATATAACATATACATGGGCGAACTGATTCACAAATATGCAGTATCTGAAATCGGCAGAATTCTGGAGACAGCAGGTTATGACTGTGAACTCGAAGAAGGACCTTTCAATATATCTGCGGTAAAAGGCGACAAATGCGTGCTGGTAATGTGCTCTGAAGACAGAGACCTGCTCCAGCGTTTTGATATGACGCCCTATACGATAATGCTCAACGGTGTAAAAACACGGTGCGACAAGATTATTTTTCCGGGAAATACCAACTTCCAGGCAAAAGAATCAGAGCTCTGGACTATGGAGAAGTTTTCAAAATATATCTCCGACTCTGCTTTTGCAAGAATATTCAATGAGCCGTTTGATATCGTCTCGTCTCCTTCGTTCGCATATCCCGGTCCTGTTCCGGCTCCATTGATGCCCGGATACGATCTGATTCTTCCGATAAGAATCTCGGCAAAGGATGCGGTAAAAGTCGCAAGACAGGACGGACCTACAGTTCTTCGTATGATTCCCTACTGGCACTACACTTATGTAAGTATAGGGGAAGCCACATATAAGGGCAAGAGCGTCTGCTTTGACGAAGAGGGCGAGGGCTGGATTAACGCCGTAAACGGACTTGACGGAGAATTTGAAAACGCATCACCGCAGCCGAGTGAAATTCCGCCAGATTCCGATGTCGTCCCGATTATCAAAAATAAGGAAGAAACTCAGGCAGAGGTTATGCAGTCGCTCATTAAAAAACTCACCCGCCACGTCAGAATAAAAACCACATCGGGCGATGCGATTTTTGCGGAAGAGCGTGATTTCAAACCGAATGAGGACAACATCGAACTTAAGTTTGAGAAGGTCTATGTTCCTGTCTGGCAGGTCAGAGGAAAGAAGGATATCGTTGAGGTTAACGCATATTCTGGCTCTGAACTGACAGTTCCTTCTGATGAAGGATGCGAAGTGTTCTGATATGATTATAGTAATAGGCGGAGGACCTGCGGGAAGAATGAGCGCCCTCCGTCTTGCCGCTGCGGGTAAAGAGGTTACTATTTTAGAAAAGCGTGCTCTTGGCGGTCAGTGTGTTCATGACGGATGTATGCTTGTTTGCGGATTAAACGATGCGGCGCGTGCTCTGCGCAACGCTCGGTTTCTGAAGGAACGCGGGATTGTTTCCGGAGAAATTTCAATCCGCTATCCAGAGCTTATAGATAAATTGGAGGATGTTCAGTCCAAACTTGCGCATATTCTTGAAAGAGAAACAAAAGATGCGGGAGTTAAGATAGAATACGGTGTCACGGCAGAGGTTAGAGACGGCAAAGTTTTTGTAAACGATGAACTTCGCGAGGCTGAGTCTGTGGTTATCGCAGCTGGCGGCGAGATGAATGTCCCGGATATTGAAGGCGCGAATCTTTGCGGGACTTACACGGCAAGAACGATTAAAACAATGAGAGAACTCCCAAAGCGCATGGTTATTGTCGGCGGCGGTATAAGTGCAGCGGAGTTTGCATATATTTATTCGGCGTTCGGTGTTGAGGTTACTCTTCTTGCAAGAAGCAAACTTCTTTCTGTTCTTCCGGAATCGTTTATGAAAGCTGTTCACCGTGACTTAGCTGATGTTGAGATTTTTGAAGACGTGGAGCTTGAAAAAATTATAGGCGCGGACAAAGTGAAAGGTGTTGTGTTTAACGGAAACACAATTGCCTGCGATGCGGTTTTGTTTGCTACTGGAATTAAGCCTGTTTCACCTTATGTAACGGGGATTGATAAAAATTCCGACGGATCTATTAAGGTGGATGAAAATATGGAGACTTCTATTAAGGGAGTTTATGCAGCCGGAGATATTTTGGGCGCTCCGTATTTTACACCTGTTTCGCGTCTTCAAGGATTTGCTGCAGCTGATGCGATTCTCGGCAGTCCCAGAAAAGTTGATTTGTCGCAGGTCCCTTTTTGTGTTGTTCTGGGACTTGACTATATGGTGTGCCCCGCAATAGAGAGCGGTGTAACTTATTCTTCCTACAATATAGCAGGTCCGGATTCTTTCTGGCATGTTGCGGACGGGTCTGTCGGTTCTATGCATTTGACGGTGGATAAAGATTCGGGAAAGATTCTCGGTTTTGCTTCTTCGGGTCCGTCTACTTCAATTGTCGGAACATATCTCGGGTATCTGGTTAGAAAAGGGGTTACGGTTCATGAATTTTCGCCTATGCTTGAGGTTCATCCGATGTCCGACGGTCTTTATTCGCTGATTCGTTTCGCTGACGAGTGAATCTTTTTCACAATAAGTTATATAATTGTTAGAGCCATTATATACAAACATAAGAGAGTTGAAAAATATGAAGACAGTTGGTATTATCGGAGGTACTGGAAATATCGGTGAAGGACTTGCACGCAGAATTTGTCTGGGCGGCAAATACGATGTAATCATAGGCTCGCGTGAAGCGCCGAAAGCGGTAACAGCGGCTGACGGGGTTGTCTGCTGCTTAAAAGAAAAGAAATGCACGTCAACGACCTGCAGCGGTTCTGCGAATGCCGATGTATGTTCGGCAGATATAATTATTATCTCGCTTCCTTTTGAAAGGGTGGAGTCAACCATTGCTTCAATCGGAAAAGAAAAATTCGAGAACAAAGTTATTGTTTCGCTCATCAATCCTATGATTAGAAATCCTGCTGAAAAATATTTCCTGCCCGACAGACCGAAGATTGGTTCTGCGGCTCTTGCAATTAAAGAGATGCTGCCAGCTTCTGCGAAACTGTTTACAGCGTTCAATAATGTTGCAGCGGGCAAATGGATGCAGCTTGATGAAGAGTTAGATTATTCTGTAGCCGTATGCGGCGATGACGGAGAGGCTAAAAAGACAGTTATGGATCTTGTCGCAAGCGTTTCAAAACTTCATCCGCTTGATGCAGGTCCGCTTGAAAATGCGGCAACTATTGAAGGTCTAACACCTTTGGTAATTACAATTGCGATGAGAAACGGGCTAAAAGACGTCGGTGTTTATTTCAGATAAACAAAATTTATTTTCTTTTTAACTTATACTTCTGATTTGTTCTGTGTAAATGTTTTATTTTCAGATACCCAATCTCAATTTTTAAAATATATCCGCTCCAATAAATTATGATAATGCCTTCAATATTAGTTACGTGCTACAGCAGAACCGGAAAAACAAAGATACTTGCCGAGGCTATAGGTAAGGGTGCAAAAGAAGTTGACGGCGTAACCGTTGACGTTCTTTCATTTAACCGCGTGAGTGCTTCGGATATGGTGCGCTACGATGGAATTGTTCTCGGCTCACCGGTTTATTTCGGCGGTGTTGCGTCAGAGCTTAAAGAACTTATAGACGATACTACTTTTGTCAGAGGTAAACTTGTTGGAAAAGTAGGGGCTGCGTTTACAACTTCCGGAGACCGTCACGGCGGGAAAGAAACCGCAATTCTTTCAATCGTTCAGGCAATGCTTATCCATGGGATGATTGTTGTTGGAGACCCTATTTCTGAGGAAAATGCAAACGAGGAGCATAACGGAGGGCACTACGGTCTTGCGGCAGACGGTCAGATTACGGAAAAAGATTTGAGGCTTGCACAGAATTTCGGAAAATATGTTGCGGGTGTTGTTAAGAGATTGAATTAATTTTTTTTTTTGGATGAAGTAGGCGGGCAGCGTCGCAATTCTTCAACCTGTTTAAGCCCGCTTCGTATTATTGGTGTAGTCATTTTTGTTAAAGGCGACGGTCATATTTTTTAAAATTCCGAAAAAACGCAAGCCGTATTTTCTGTGGTTTGAACGGGTTGCTGTAGGTTCTTCTTGGTCATTATTTGGCATACTCGCAGCCTTTTTTCTTGCGTCCGCCAGTTCCAACCCCTCATCAAATACATATATAGTTTAGGGTTTGATGAAGAGGAGAGGAACTCCCGGGCAAAAAATTAGCGAAAGCGAGGTACAATTTTAATAAAGATTGGTGAAGCGGCTGATGCATTACAATTATTTTATTTGCAATCGTTGTCTGCCTATTAAACTAAAAATCACATTAAAATAAGTAAAATAAAATTATATTTATTCAATCAGAACAGCGTTGATAACGCCGTCCTGACCCGGTCTGCTGACGATACGTGCCTTTCCGAGATCGGTTGCAATGATTGCTCCCTTTGTCATTAAGTTACGTCTGACATAGTTCGGGTTTGCTGCGTTCTCTTCAACATTGAGAATCTTAGTCTTCTGAACTTTGCCTGTCTTCTTATCGCTAACGTTTGCGAACTCGCAGCGGAGCGCGCGAACTTTTAAGTTTCCGCCTGTTACGCGGATTGTTCTGATACGAGTCTCACCGAGTGTTGTATCTGCCGGTGCTCTTCCGATTTCGAACCGCTTCTTACCGCGGCTTGCGTGATAGCGCCCACCTGTAGATTTTCTAACAGATTTTCCCTGCCAAAGCATTTTTTAATATCTCCTTAAATTTATCTCTGATTGGTATCTGCATTATTCAGATGCCAGTCTAATCCAGAGTCCTATATTTATAGGTTCTTTTGGTATATTAATCCATCATGCGAGAATTGCATCTGCGACTTCTTTGATACCTTCACCCTTGCGCAGATTCGTCTTGATGATAACCATTTCCGGATTATATCTCTTGATGTCTTTAATCATTCTCTCAACGTTGCAGCCGACTGCTTCTGCCAAATCAACTTTGTTGAGGACTGCAATCTGACAGTCACGGAACATCATCGGGTGCTTGTTTACAACATCGTCGCCTTCGGTTGTTGAAATAACCACAATACGCTTCTCCGCGCCGAGTTTGAAATCGGTCGGACAAACCATGTTGCCCACATTTTCAATGAAGCAGACGTCTATATCGTTAAGGTCTAAGTGGTCGAGCGCGTGGTGGACAAGGTGCGCATCGAGGTGACATTCTTTTCCGGTGTTTGCATTGTATGCTTTAACTCCTGTTTTTACAATGCGCTGGAAATCATCGTCGCCGTAAACATCGCCAGCTATTGCCGCTGTGTTCATCCCTCTTGATTTGAGTTCGGGGACGATTTTTTCAATCAAAGAGGTTTTACCTGAGCCTATAGCGCCAAGCAGGTCGAACGCTCTTACTCCGTGTTCTTTAAAGTGTTCGGCGTTGTGTTCGGCAAGACGGTTGTTCTCGCCGTATATCTCAGCTTCCATATGAACATCTATGTGATGCATGAAGTATTCATTAGGCTTTCAGGGTATTATAGATGACCATATTAATATGTTTGTGGTAAATATTACAATACAAAATGTAAATGTTTATTTACAATTGTGTGTAATAATATATTGTCAAAGTTTTAGAGCGGCTTTGGCAAAATAGCACACACAAGATAGATATGAAATCCATTTCCAAAATACTGGCAGTTCTTCTGCTCGCGTCTTTCATGGCGGTTACAGTCGGTGCGGTTCATATTGAAGAACTGAATACCGATGTTACCGACCCTTTCGGACACACTCACGAGTTTACCATACTTCTCGTTGAACATGAAGAACTGCCGCATCACGCAGAACTCAGCCCTTTCTTCAGAGAAGGGCTTGTTGAGTCCGAAGAAGAGCGCGGACTTGATGAAATCCCTGAGTCTGTAAAAGACTGGTTTGAGTCTGCCGATAATATCACACCACCCAATGCAGTCATTGTTTCCGATGATAAATCCGAAACGTGATTATTTTTAACGGGCACTACTCTCACTCACTTATTTTTTTATGCTGCCCGTTTAACCATACTTTATAGATTTACAGCACCAACACTATTTACAATGGCTGTAAGATATCTTTATCCGTGTTACTTTGACCTGAGCCTTACACGAAAAGAAGGAAGAAGAGTTAACAAAGACGCCGCGGTTGAAAATCCAAACTCCGCACAAATCTCACGCGCCGCAAAACTTGCCGGACTTAATGTTGTCGAAGAAAACAAAACTGCTCATCACCCTGCCCAGTGGTATAAAGCCGGCGGAAGAATTTCCATTGAATACGAAGGCTCAAAAGAACAGCTTCTGAAAACAGTCGCAGGAAAGCTCGGCGGAAAATAAATGTATGACTTTCACACGCACACAACTTTTTCCGACGGCGAACTGATACCCACAGAACTTGTCAGAAGAATGGCTGCTGCCGGATACAAAGAAATGGCAATAACAGACCATGCGGACTATTCAAATATAGAAAACATCATCACCTCCCAGAAAAAAATAAAAAAATCCGCTTCCTTATACGGAATTAAATTATACACAGGCGCAGAAATAACTCACGTCCCTCCCGAAGAAATCGATGACATCGCAAAATACGCAAAAACACTTGGAGCGGAAATCGTAATCGTTCACGGAGAAACCGTATCTGAACCTGTTGCCGTTGGAACAAATCACGCGGCAGTATTAAGTGATTACGTCGACATTTTAGCCCACCCGGGATTAATTTCCGATGAAGACGCAAAACTTGCCGCAAAGAACGGAATTTATCTGGAACTTACATCAAGAAGAGGGCACAATAAAACAAACGGTCATGTCGCAAGTACAGCGCGCCGATTCAATACCGGATTGGTAATTCAGTCGGATACCCACAGTCCCGAAGACATAATGAGTGAAAATATGCGCTATCTGGTTGCAAGAGGAGCCGGATTGACTGAAGATGAAGCAAAAAAATCACTTAACCTGACTGCGGATGAAATCCTCCGCAAATAACATTAATATTAATTGTTCTGGAAAAACTATTTATACTTGATTCGTCGCATAATATTATGCATAAATACTCTGTGGTTTGAATCACAGAGTTATTTGAAATTGCTGAAAAGTTTACTTTGAGGATTTGTTTGTGAAATTTGCAGGGAAAGTTACAGCGCGTCTTGGCAGACGCTTGATTGCTGCTGAAAGCGACGCGGGGCAGCTTCCACCGCTTTATACAGAAGTCGCAGACGAATCCGACAAGCCGGTCGGCAAAATCGTTGACTTATACGGAAGTGTTGCAAGACCGTATCTTACAGTGCTCTGCACTGAAGAAACGGCAGCCGCACTTTCCGTAGGCGACGAGTTGTTTGTGATTGCCGAAACCAGACCGGAAAAACCAAAAAAGAAATTCAATCGCGGCTACAGGAAAAATTGAAATAAATCATATATTTTTCCTTAACCGGAGGAAATAAAATGGAATCTGAGATTGAGAAATTAAGACAGTTAAAGCAGGAAAGAGAAAAAATGAAGGAGCGCCAGGGAATTGCGGTAGCTCCTAAAGAGAAGGTAAAAGAGAACGAAAACGATAAAGCCGTAACTGTCTGCCCCGAATGCGGAAGCCACCAACTTGTTCACGACTACGAGCGTGCAGAACTTGTCTGTCAGAACTGCGGTCTGGTTCTCGATGATGATTTCATTGACAGAGGACCCGAATGGCGTGCTTTCGATCACGACCAGAGAATGAAGCGTTCACGTGTCGGAGCTCCGATGACCTTTACAATTCACGATAAAGGTCTCTCAACAATGATTGACTGGAGAAACAGAGACTCTTACGGCAGAGCAATTTCTTCAAAGAATCGGGCACAGCTTTATCGTTTAAGAAAATGGCAGCGCCGTATCCGTGTTTCAAACGCAACAGAAAGAAACTTAGCGTTCGCACTTTCAGAACTTGACCGAATGGCATCCGCTCTCGGTCTTCCAAGAAACGTTCGTGAGACTGCAGCGGTTGTTTACCGTGATGCTGTTGATAAGAATCTTATCCGCGGAAGAAGTATTGAAGGAGTTGCGGCAGCCGCACTTTATGCAGCATGCAGGCAGTGCAATGTCCCGAGAACTCTTGATGAAATCGCAGAAGTGTCACGTGTTTCAAGAAAAGAAATCGGAAGAACATACAGATTCATTTCAAGAGAACTCGGTCTCAAACTTCTGCCGACATCACCTGCAGACTATGTCCCGAGATTCTGTTCGGGGCTTGGTCTTAAAGGCGAAGTTCAGTCAAGAGCGATGGAGATTTTAAAACAGGCGGGCGAGCGCGAACTGACATCCGGAAGAGGTCCGACAGGAGTTGCGGCAGCCGCAATTTATATCTCTTCGATTCTTTCCGGCGAGAGAAGAACCCAGCGCGAAGTTGCCGATGTTGCCGGAGTTACCGAAGTTACCATCCGTAACAGATACAAGGAACTTGCCGAGCAGTTGGATATTGAAATTATTATCTAAAAATAATATTTTTTTACGCAGACTCAATTTTTGCGGTCAGCGCGAGTGTGTATTTTGAAATCTCCGTGTCGTATTTTTTTGCGAGCAGAATAACTGCCGCTTCGGTGTAGATTAAATTATCAAAGTGTGATTTTATCTCCTGCATCTCTTTGACAAGTTCCTTTTTGTCTTTTCCCGTTTTCGCAGAAACTTCTCCAATGACCGATTCGACAGGGTCAATATCTTCAGCTTCGTCTTCAGCCCCCGCAAAAATATCATCGGTCGGTCGAAATCCCGTTGGAATTTTTACATCGGCAAGACTATCGGATAAAATGTAGTCTCCGTTTTCGTTTTTGGAGATGAGTCCTTTTCGCTCCGCAATTTTTATTAAATTCTTCGACTGCTCAAGACTCATCCATTTTTTGTCCTGAGTGTAGTAGTAAATGAATTTCATTTGTGTCAGAGCAGACATTCTTGTGTGCCTGAACGGAGCCGCAACTGTTGTTTCTATTTCCGTCATTTTGTGCACGCCTCATAAATTATTCTTTTGAACTCGGCTGAATTTTCTCCTGTAACAAAAATTTCGGTTCTTGTTCCTTTGTCAAGCGCCTTGACGAGATATTTTTTATCGGGCATAGGAAGATGTCCGTCGGATTTAAGAATCGTGTCGGAGAATGTGATTATAATATCCGCTTCGTCTGTTACAATACGGCTGATGTTTGAGCCGCGTGTTATTTTTTCAAAACCTGTTCTGTCAACTGCCAGATGAACAGATATGTCGCGTTTGACAGGTCCTATCTCTGTTCTGAAATTATCCTGTCTGCCTGCGAGTTTTTCAACTGCGTCAAGATATTTTGCGAAAGTAACCGGAACTTCAAATTCAATGTCGCACGAATGCGGAAACGTGTAGGAGATACGTCTCATAATTTAGTATTGGTTGCGATGTGTTAGAATACTTTGTGTTGTTTGTTCAGTCTGCGGGTGTAGTTAATGAACAACTAAAATTATGATAATAAAAAAAGATTAATTCTTCTTCGACAGTTCGACAATTCCCATAGCAAATCTCTGAATTGCTGTGATATGTCCGAGAAGACCATACACTACTAAGAGCCATCCAAGGAATGTAAGCCCGAATAATATCTGCGACGGATAAATAAATTCAGCAACACCGAAGATTACAAGAAGAATCAGCCTGTCGGCTCTGCCTAATATTCCGCCGTAATTCCTCTTCATACCGACCGCCTGAGCCTGCGTTCCCATGTAAGACGAAAGAAGAACGCCGGTTATTGCAAACACACCAATAACCCACGCGGGAACAGGACACGCCCACGCGGTGCTGCCGTAAATTCCGTAAATCAGAATTCCGATAACGATAAACATATCCGCGTATCTGTCAAAAACGTGGTCGAGATAATCTCCAATGGGGCTTGCAATTCCCATATATCTTGCAAGCGCCCCGTCAAGAACGTCAAGACACGCATTAAGCACAACAAATAAAACGCCAAGAAGCGGATAACCCAGAGCAAAAAACACCCCCGCAGCAAAAGCACAGATTAATGAAATAACTGTCCAGACATTCGGACTAATCGGCAGTTTCGAAAATGCTTTAGCAATAGGGGTTAAAAACCACTGAATTTTAGGGCGCAGGGATTCAAGACTCATAATTCGTTCACGTATTCAGACCAGTCAAGTTCGCCGAACGAAGATTCAACATCATCGTTTGCAAACGAAACTATTTTGTCCGCAATTATATCTGTTTTAATATTTGTAGTGTCTATCTCATAAATCTGTTCCGATGCAAAAGCATCAGCAGTCTCTATAAGAATAACATCAAGGGCTTCAGCCTCAAGATTTTCACGGACTTTTTCCGCTGAATATCCTCTTGGGGCAAGACGTTTTTTCAAAACATCCGGTCTGCATCTCAGAACAATTATTTTGTCGCAGGTAAGATAATGGGCAAATGCTCCTTCAACAAATCCTTGTGTATACGGAAAATTATTTGCCCATTCCTCGTCGTCAATGATATCAGAGCCAAGTTCATCATCGTGCTCAATGACATAATCCTTGACTGTGGTCTTCAAATCGAGAACTGTAAATCCTCTTCTGCGGAGTTCTTCTGCAGCGGATGTTTTTCCGCAGCCGGGAGTTCCGGTAATTCCAATCATCATAAGTTGTTCACAGCTTCCAGAAACCGCTCGTTTTCCCAGATGTCACCGACACTAACGCGGACAAAAGTCTCACCAAGCCCGGGGAAACTTCTGCATGAGCGGGCTAAAACTCCATGTTCTGCGAGACGCTCGACTGCGTCATCGGATTTTATCGGCGCGGTGTTTATCAGAACAAAATTTGCACCGCTTTCAAATACGGGATATGGAATTTTTTGAACAAACTCATAGCGCCATTTTCTTACGTGTGCGATGAAATCATCTTTGTATTTTGTATCCGCAACAGCCGCAACAGCCGCGGCTTCTGAAACTATATTGAGCGTAAACGGTGTTGCCGCTGAATTGTACGGTGCTGTAAGCCACTTTGGAACAAACGCGTAACCCACGCGAAGCCCCGCAAGTCCGTAAACTTTCGATAGAGTTCTGCCGATGATAAGATTGTCGTGCGAAAGAAGCGGTGTGTAGTCAACGTCGGAAAATTCGCAGTAAGCACAGTCAAGGAACAAAACACCTCTGATACTGTCGAGGATTTTTTCAATTACCTCAACAGGCGTCACACTTCCGGTTGGATTA
>JAUNXW010000168.1 GCA_030539595.1 Methanocorpusculum sp.
GTGAAGGCTGTCTTATCGGAGCCGGCGCTTTAGTCTCCGAAGGAAAAATTATTCCTCCGAACTCGCTTGTCATAGGACTTCCCGGAAAAGTAATGCGAGAGTTAACCGCAGAAGAAATTGCGGGGAATCTCAAAAACGCAGAGCGCTACAAAGAAGTGGGACAGAGGTTTTTGCATGAGTAACGCAGTTGTCATAGGCGGCGGAGTTGCGGGGATTCAAACAGCCATGGATATTGCAAATCACAACATCCACGTCCACTTAATCGAGCGCGAGCCGTCAATAGGCGGTCACATGGCAATGCTTGACAAAACTTTCCCGACAAACGACTGCTCAATGTGTATCCTATCTCCTAAAATGGCTGAGATTTCAAGACACCCCAATATAACAATAATGACTTTGTCGGAAGTTGAAAAAATCGAAGGTGAGAAAGGAAACTTCAAAGTAACCGTTACAAAATACCCAAGATACATCGACGAAAAAGAATGCACGGGCTGCGGTGAATGTGTTGAAATCTGCCCCGTGGAAGTCTACAACAAATTTGATGCGGGTGTAGGAGTGCGCAAAGCAATTTACAAACCTCATGCACAGGTTGTGCCGAATTTAGTCGTCAAAGACAATCTGCACTGCATTGACTGCGGAATGTGCTTTGATGTCTGCGGTAAAAATGCGGTTCTGACAACAGAGCAGGACAAAGTAAAAACCATAGTCTTGGACGCCGCAGCTGTTGTTATCGCAACAGGATATACCCTGTTCGATGCGCAGAAAAAATCACGCTTCGGCTATCTGAGATATGCGGACGTTATTACGTCTTTGGAATTTGAGAGAATGATAAACGCGGGCGGACCTACAAAAGGAGAAATCAGAAGGCTTTCAAACGGCGAAACGCCCAAAAGTGTTGTCTTTGTTCAGTGCGTCGGTTCAAGGGATATGACGATAAAAAGAAACATATGCTCATGCGTCTGCTGCATGTATGCGCTCAAAAACTCAATGCTCATCAAAGAGCATTATCCGGACACGAAGGTCACAATACTTTACACAGATATCCGCGCCTACGGAAAAGGATATGAGGAATACTACGAACGCGCAAAACAGATGGGCGTTGAAATCGTCCGAGCTTTCCCTGGAGAAGTTGAGGATTCCGGAACTCACCTCATTCTGCCGCTTGAAAATACGGAGACAGGCGAATTCATAAATCTTGAAGCAGACCTTGTGGTTCTTTCTGTCGGAATTGAACCCGAGCCCGACACTGTAAGACTTGCTGAGTCGGTTGGCATACCCACAGATGATACAGGTTTCCTCAACCCGTCGGACTTTAAACTGAATCCTGCGGGAACAGTTAAGCCTGGAATCTATATCGCGGGAACAGCTTTAGCCCCGAAGGATATTCCCGATTCGGTAATGTCTGCAGGTGCGGCGGCTATGAAAGTCGTAATGGATGTGGAAGGTTCACAATGAACGAAGACAAAACAATTTGGTGGAACGATGAAAACAAGTCGATAATGATTATCGACCAGACGCTTCTGCCCAATGAATACAAGACAGTCGAGATAAAAAATGTAGAGCGCTTAGCAGAAGCCATTAAACGTCTTGAGGTCAGGGGCGCTCCCGCGCTCGGTGTTGCGGGGGCTTTCGGTGTTGCACTTGCCGCTGTTACCTGCGAGTCCGACGCCGAATTTCCCGAAACGATTGCCGAAGCCGCTGAACTTTTAAAAAGCACGAGACCGACCGCTGTAAATCTTGCGTGGGGTGTCGACAAGGTTGTCAAATCTATGGAAAATCTTCCGCCCGAAATGGCTAAGTTTCTTGCACTGACTTCCGCAAAGTCGATTGCGGACAACGACACAAAAATGTGTATGCTCCTTGGGCACAACGGAGCAAAACTTATGCCTCAGATTGGAAGCGTGCTTACTCACTGCAACGCGGGAGCGCTTGCGTGTTCTTCGTGGGGGACTGCTCTTGGTGTTATCCGCTCGGCTGTTAAGGGCGGCAGAAAAATCTCCGTGTATTCCTGCGAGACCAGACCGCTTCTCCAAGGCTCGCGCCTTACAGCCTTTGAACTCGCCCGCGACAATATTCCCGTAACAACAATAGTTGATTCCGAAGCGGCGTTTCTTATGCGTCAGGGTAAAATCGACGCTGTTATTGTTGGGGCTGACAGAATCACAAGTGACGCAGTCTTCAATAAAATAGGGACATATATGCACGCGGTCTGCGCCAAGCACCACAATATTCCGTTCTATGTGGCAGCTCCGACATCTACTTTTGATTTTGATGCGAAGGAATCCGATATAGTTATCGAAGAGCGTTCAAGAGATGAGGTCGCGAATCTCTTCGGCAAAAAAACTGTGCCCGACGGCGTCGATGTAGTCAATTACGCATTCGATGCGACGCCGCTTGATTTAGTGACTGCTATTGTCACCGAAAAAGGTGTTCTCTATCCTCCGTATGATTTCGGGAGTTTAAAGTAGATGTCTGCCATCGTCCCGCTGGCGATTTTTGACAATCCGGTATGGTATAATATCGCAATTATAATTGGGGAGATTGTAATTCTTCTCCTTCTCCTCTGGATAGTGATTGCGGTTGTCTTCGGAATTTTAATTGTAATTTCCATTAAAAGAAAGAAGATGTATTTCCCGTCGGTGATGCGTCCGTTTTTCAGCATTGTCGAGGCAGGAGTAAAAGTGGTATGTCTGATTCTCGGAGTTGACTCAACGCAGCTGATGGAGTTTCTGATTAATATCGACAACGAGATGAACATTGGGGACTTTTCAAAAATTCCTGTTGCCGACAGAATTATTTTTTTCCCGCAGTGCTTAAGAAACAGAGACTGCCCTGCACATTTAACGCCCGACGACGGTCTGAAATGTGTTTCATGCGGGCGCTGTATGTTGGGGGCTGTTATTACTGTTCTGAAAAATGCCGGATACAATGTTTACATTATCCCGGGCTCGACATTTATTAAGAGAATGGTGAGAGACCACAAGCCGAAGGCAATGATCGGCGTGGGATGTCTTATGGAAGTTAAGGAAGGGCTTGAGCTAGGCAAAAAAATTCATCTGACGACAATCGGTGTTGTCACATCTTTAGACGGATGCGTTGAGACGACGATGGATTATGATAAACTTATGGAAGCGGCTTCTTT
>JAUNXW010000169.1:0-2035 GCA_030539595.1 Methanocorpusculum sp.
TGGCAAGGCTGACACTGTAATGTTTCTTTCGCA
Organism: Methanocorpusculum sp.; assembly: GCA_030539595.1. GTDB lineage: Archaea > Halobacteriota > Methanomicrobia > Methanomicrobiales > Methanocorpusculaceae > Methanocorpusculum. The sequence goes on from JAUNXW010000169.1 coordinate 34, forward strand.
TCGCGCCACTCGAAATCCGAGTAGTTATCATCAGGGCATTTATCCGTATGCGATTTTCCACACTCGTTTATGTGAGCGCATATGCCGCACGGGGAGTAGCCAAGAGCGGTGCAGACATTGATTATGTACCGCATATCTGCCATTGCTGCCGTGATCTGTGCTTGGGACTGCTCAATCGTCCTTATAGCTTCCTCTAAATCGTCCGACAGGCATATGGGCGCTTCCCATTCGTTTCCCTGCGCCCACTCAAGGTCAACGCGCAGCCTTTCAAGCAATTCCTCCGGCGTTCTTTTTACATCGTCAGGCATCTTGCTCCTCCTCAAACAAACCGTGATACGCTTCCATAAGGGATTCATCTTTGCTGGTAAACTGCTTGCAGACGTTCCAATACTTGACCTTACCGTCTGCTTTCAGCAGGTGCACAATATCCTTGCTGGGAAATTCGCCGCCGACGCGGGCGTTCTCAAGAGCGTCCCATATCGGACAGCCGCCGTTTTCCGGGAACTCGGCAAACCCCTCTATGGTAGTAGTCCCTTTATCGCAACGCTCGCAGAAGTTTTCCAAAAAGAACTCATATTCCATGCCGTTGCTGAACGCCTTGGACGGCGCTTCGGTTAACTTAGCCATGTTTGTTCCCCTCTCACTTGCATTCTACGTATTGCCAGCTCTGCGGCGGGCGTGTGACGGGTGCCACCTCATCAAAAAGCGGCCCCCCGCAATCACAGTCCATGTCAAATTCTTCTGCGTTTACCCTGATATATCGCCAGTGTCCGCACGTTTCACATTGAGGGAAACCTGAGCATACTACCGTTTCGCCGGTCTCCCTGTAGAACTCGCTCAGCTCCCTTGGTTTGTCGTAGATAACGAGATCAGAAATGTGCCAGCCGTATCCATCTTTACCGTTCCCCAGATAGTTGATAATCTCTCTGTCGGTAAGTCCGGTATACGGGAACTCCTTGAGCGACGCATTGCACATGGGGTCTGACTAGTAGATGTTCATGGGGAGAATGCCGTCACACACAAACTCGCCTATGACCTTGCCTTGATATAGCCCCAGCCGCTCAAGCAATTTATATATCCACTTTCCTCGCGTCTGGTAGATATAGCACTTAAACGGCGTGTCCATCTTCGGGCGGGTCTTGCGTACCTCAATGGTCTTTTTGCCGCTGGCAATCAGCTCGCACCACTTCGGGCGTATGCTGAGCATTACTGCTTTATCCATATGCATTCTCCTTGTCGTATATCGCCCCGTATTCTTTCTCATAATCGCTCACGCAGTTTCTGAGCCAAGCATATATCTTCTTCCGATAGGCCGCGCAAATTAAATCGGGGTAGTTATTAACGGCCTGCCATAGCGTCAATATTTGCTGTTGCAGAGTATATTTACACATCATCTTGCGTTGCTCGTAAGAGAAATCGTTAAACGATCTGTCAGCCAGTATTGCTTGTATGCGCTGTTCAATTCCATCTTTCTCAGGCATTAGGTTGCTCCTTTCTGCGGTTCGTAGTTGATTACGACCTTGATGACCCGTACCAGCAAAGCCATTATCTTATCATTAGTGTGGTGGTCGTTGTAGTAATGGTCGTAAAGGTTCGTCCTGCCGTTTTCGTAGCAAGTCTCCATAAACTCGATAGACAGGTAATCATCCTTATCGGGCACTTCGCCCTGCTCAGAGACTTCATATTCCAGATAGTCTTTCATCAGTTTCAGCACACAACTGTTGGTGTCCTCTGCGCGGTGCAAATACTTGCGACACAGGTCTATGTATGCCAGTTTGTCTTGATAGGTGTAATCCTCGGCTGTGCCCTTTGTGTAGCCCTCAAATGATTCGCGTATCACGTCCTCAAAATTATTTGGCACGTTGTCAACGTCAATCTCTACCCCGCGTGGAAACTTAATTTTCATTGCGCTTCCCCTTTCCTGCTATATTGCATAGAGTACAAGCACTGCATAATGTAATATTTGGTCTGTAACATAGCTGATTTTCCTATATCGAGCTTT
>JAUNXW010000169.1:2045-3083 GCA_030539595.1 Methanocorpusculum sp.
CTTTTAGCGCATCCACAAAAATGTGTACTGTGAAGACAACTGCAATCTGCCACGTCAGACCGAAACACACGTAGAGTGGAACGCAGTACAACGCACAGTGAGCGAATAAGTGATACCAGTTGTCTTCCTTTGTTCTTGCTAAAAAGTCTGACTGCATGACATAGTCTCCCACCAAATGGCAAAGTATTAGTTTGATTATTAAATCTTCCATCGTATTTTTTTCCTCATGGTGTCAAAATCACGGCCTATGAATACTCTCGCCGGATTCAATAAGTGCTTTAAGTACCCGTACAGCATGGAGAACCTTTTCATTGTAATCAGCTAGGTCTTGCTGCCACTTTACAGTTGCCAGCTTAAACGGGTGGCAATATGCCCTCTGTTCCGATATAGCACTTTCAGCTTCTGTGAAATCTTCTTCTGTCAGGTTGCGTATGTCTTTGCATATCTCTTCAATTTTAATTTTGATTCTCCCCCTTCTGCGGCAACACCGTCAAATCATATCCGCTCTCTATGAAGCGCACGGTAAGTTTATGATTGCAGCGATTGCCCAAATATGTATAGATTTTTTCCACTTCCTCCGGCGTGAACGATGTACCGAGGAAGATGTTCAGCCCGTCGAGGTGGTACTTCATTGTTGCCTTAGTGCCGCCCTTGATAGCCTCTCTGGAAAGCCACTCTATGACCTTTGCCTTCAATTCCTGCTCCGTCTCGATGTCGGTAAGCAGGAAGTAAGAGTTTCTGCCCGTGTGGGCTATGAACTCTAAGTTGTGGTTGATATGCCCTTGCGGGTATGCGCTAAAAAGACGCTTGCGCTCCAGCTCATTGTCCAGAATCATAGTTACTCCTTTCCCTCTTTCGCAAACGGGAGTTCCGCGCACTGAAAGCCGGATGCGCCTTTGTGCCCTCCTCCGCCGAAGCTCTTTGCTATCTCTGAAACATCAACTGTGGTTGAGTACAGGCTCACGGTGTACTGCTCGCCGTCGAATACAAACGGGATGAATATCTCGTACTTATCTGGCGGCAGACTCTTGAAGTATT
>JAUNXW010000038.1:0-1026 GCA_030539595.1 Methanocorpusculum sp.
CCCCAAGTTAGTTGAAATAAAACTTATCAATAAAAATTAGTGAAGTACTGTCATCATCAAAATCTTGTCACGATTGGCCAAGCTATTGGATACCTCCTTTTTCAATAAAATATAACGTCTTTCGACGCCTACAATATACCTCATGAAATCAGAGGAAATAGACTGGGCTATATTTCACATGATACCGGAAAAGTCGCCAGTCACAATATCAAAACTTATTGAGACCTCGGGCTTTGACAGGGAAACCGTTGAAAGTTCCCTGAACCGTCTCGAAAATAATTGCCTGATAGCTGTAATGGGAGAGACCGTAAACGCTCTTTCCATTGAAGACATGTTTATGATTAACGAGATAAAATACGACAAAAACTCCCTCGTCGAAATAGAAAACGGAATAATCAGGATAAAAAAATGAACCTTAAACCCATATCATATATCTTAAGAATAGGTCACAGACCTGAAAGAGACCAGCGTGTTACAACGCACGTCGGACTATCATCAAGAGCGCTTGGGGCAAGCGGAATGTATCTCGCAGCAGACGACCAAAAAGTTTCAGACAGTATAGAAGACGTCGCTCACCGATTCGGCGGAACATACTTCTGTGAGAACAACGTCAAATGGAAATCATGCATTAAACAGTTCCAAAAAGACGGCGGAAAAGTTGTTCATCTAACAATGTACGGGCTTCGTCTTCAGGATGCAATAGCAGACATCAGAAAAGAGGAAAAAATTCTGGTTGTCGTCGGTGCTGAAAAAGTTCCGGGAGATATGTATGAACTCGCAGACTACAACGTCGCAGTTGCAAATCAGCCTCACTCGGAAATCTCCGCCCTCGCACTTTTCCTTGACCATCTTTACGAAGGAAAAGAACTTGAACTTGACTTTCCCGAAGCCGAGATAGAAGTTCTTCCGACAAAAATCGGCAAAACAACAATTAAGCATACCGAGTATGACAAAGACTGAATCTGTTCTTGTCGCAGGATACACAACTCGCCATGTTGCAGCATCCGCAAAAAAAGCAGGCTTCAC
>JAUNXW010000038.1:1036-12351 GCA_030539595.1 Methanocorpusculum sp.
ATTATTTCTGCGACGCGGATTTGCGGAGTATAGCGGATGACTTCATCTCCTTTGAAGAGGTCGAAGAACTCGGCTCAAAAATAAATGAGATGCTTGCACGCCACGAAGTTGACTATGTTGTAACAACTTCGGGCGCTGAACTTCTTGAAGTTCCTAAAAGACTTGGAACTCCCGCGGGTTCGGCTGAAATATTCATGGACAAAAAATCCACTCAGGATTTTTTTGAAAAAATCGGTGTCCTCTGCCCGAAAAAACTTGACAGCCCCAAATATCCGTGCATGGTAAAAACCTTAAGCGGTGCGGGAGGCTGGCGAAACACAGTTGTAAATTCCGATGCAGAACTTAAGGCTTGGGAAGAATTTGTCGAGCACGTTCCTTACATGATGCAGGAATTTGTTGTCGGACTTCCCGCAAGTGTCTGCTGTCTTGGAACAGGAACAGACGCGTTTGCCCTTACCTCAAACGAACAAATTCTTCGCGGTGGAGAAACATGTGCATATGCTTTTTCAGGTTCAGTCACACCGTGCTCTCATCCGCTTGCTGAAAAAATGAAGTCGGTCGCCGAAAAAATCGTAAAAGAGAGCGGTTGTGTTGGAACAGTCGGCGTGGATTTCGTCTTAACGGATGATTGTGTCTATGCAATTGAGGTCAATCCGAGATTTCAGGGAACTGTAGAGACGGTTGAAAAATCACTCGGAATAAATTTATTCAGACTTCATCTTGACGCGTGCTTTGGAAAACTCCCGGAGAAAAATTTTGTTCCGCAGAAATTCGCAGTCCGAAAAATTCTGACAGCACCGTGCGACATGTTTATTGAAGATGATTTATCGTGCCTCAGTGATTTCATAACCGACATTCCCCTCCCTCACACATTTTTTGAAGAAGGAGAGGTTATGTTTTCAGTAACGGGTTTTGGTTCAAGCCGAGCTGAAGCGATGACGTCACTGGATAAAAATATTAGGTTAGCGCTCCAACATATAAAGGAATGACCGCAATAACAGAGAAACAACTCAGCACTCCGGCAATATATCAATATATCTTCAAACTTGTAGGAGAAGAAGGAATTGAGACACTCCGCCGCTGGTCTGATGTTGAACGCAATCAGAAATGGCTTGAATCAAAACTTGCGGATGAAGCGGTAAAAGGTTCTGACAGGGCAAGATTTGAAAGGGAATCCGAACTTGACCCTGTAGATTTCTGCAACGCGGAAAAAAGCGATGAGGAGGTCGCAGAGATTACTGAGATAAATCTCAATACAGTCCGCCACACATTATATAATTTATACGAGCACAGGCTTGCGGAATACCGCAGAATCAAAAATAACGAGACGGGCTGGCTCACTTATCTTTGGGTTATGAAGATGGAAAATGTTGAGCCTGTTCTGAAAAGCGAGATGGAGTTTGCTAAATCCAAGCTTGCGGGCAAACTTCATTACGACGAGGCGAACGATTTCTATCAGTGCAAGGAGTGCGGTATTACAACTACGTTCAACGAGGCAATGAACAATAATTTTGCCTGTCCTCAGTGCGGTCAGATGCTTGTTCACTTTGATGATGAACTGCTTATCAACGCACTTAAGAAGCGTATTGATAAGATGCAGGCAACTTTAAACGATGCCTGATTTTGTAAAAATTCTTTTTTCAGCCGGCTGTGATACCGGTGTTGTTAAACACTGCGAGACTGTTGCAAGTGCTGCAGGAAATTATTTTGGCTGCTCGGTTGATGATAATCTTGTTTACGCGGGTTCGATGATGCACGATATCGGTCGAAGCGTTACCCATTCAATTAAGCACGCTCAGAAAGGGGCAAAAATATGCAGGGAACTCGGATGTCCAAATGAGATTACGGAAATTGTTAGATGCCACACGGGTGCGGGACTTACAGAGGATGAGTGTGTTATTTTAGGTCTTCATCCGCTTGATTGTGTTCCGAAAACACTTGAGGAAAAAATAGTGGCTCACGCGGATAATCTGGTTAAAGGTTCACGCATAATTACTCTTGACGAGCGTATGATGCTTGCAGCGGATTTGTCAAAGAGGGCAAGAAGGAATATCTGGCGGCTCGGAATGGAAGTTGAGCTGATGAGGAAGTGAATTATGGATTCAGTTTGCTCAGCTAAGAAACCTAAAAGTTTCCGTATTGGACAAGCTCTTTAGTACAATTTAATACGACCAAACCTTTTATAGTTGATTAGGTTAAACTATTATCTAACGTATGGCTGACCTGATATTATCATTGAGCAGAGTTACCGTAATATTGGTGTACTGGATATTTGTCTCGCTGATGATTAACAGGACGCTGACGAGAAAATACAATAACGCAAAAACATTTCTCTGCTGGTCAATAGGATTGGTCTGCATTGCCATTGCCTCAATTGTGATAATGTATTCATACGGACTTACATCTTCCGAAATTCCCTTAGACCACATTGACGTGAGCGGATTTATTCATAACCTGCTGATTATCTCATCTGTAATTATTGCTACAATAGTCGTGTCTCTTTTCACTTACAAAGAATCACGCTCATCAATATTTTTCGTCTCGTCATTTTTTGCCCTCATCGGATTAATCTTCTCAGACTTGGTTACAAACGCTGCAAAACTTACTCTTCCGGTTGACGCATACTTTACTCCCATATATTTTGTTTATCAGACCGTTTTCTTTGTCGGTATAATGATTATAATGCTCATTATCACCTACATATGGATTTCCGGCGCAATGAAGAATCTGTTTGAATCGCTGAAAGGAAATCTTCAGGATTTCATTTTTGCAGCCGTTATATGCACAGTTGTCTATATTTTTATGTCTACATATTTCAATATGCAGACAAGCAATATAATTACAAGTTCACAGATAGTGCCGAGAGTTATTTTTCTGATTTTATGTATTACAATGTACTTTGTAATTATTTACGGTGTTAAAAGGACAATCAAAAATATTCAGATTGAGGATGATTTAAGGCTTGCAAAAGATGTTCAGGCAAGTATTCTGCCCGATGCGAGCAAGTTCGATGAGATTAAGGGACTGAAAGTTGCGGCGAAGATGATTCCTTACAGTGAAATCGGCGGTGATTTCTATGATGTGTTCAAACTTGACGAAGACAACACCGCTTTTCTTATCACAGATGTTGCGGGCAAGGGAATTCCCGCGGCTATGTTTATGATGCGGACTAAGAGTTTTCTGAAAATCAATATGTTGTATCAGAAAAATGTCGCGAAGTCCCTTACCTTTGCAAACCGCGAGCTTTTGAAAAATAACGACCTGTGTATGTTTTACACCGCCGTTGCGGGCGTGTTTAACTCCAAAACCTCTACGTTCTCTTACTCCTGCGGCGGTCATTATCCGCCTGTGTTAATCCGGGACGGCAAAGCTGTCTCATGCGAAAGCACACACGAACCGGTAATAGGTGTTAAGGAACACGAGTACAGAGAGTTTAAGATTTCTCTGAAAAAGGACGATATGATTTTCTTATACACAGACGGGCTTACGGATACTTTGTCGAGGTCCGGGGAAAGATACGGAAGCGAGAGGTTTATGAATTTAATCGCCAAAGAAACAGAGCCCGATAAAATTGTTTCTGACTTAATTGCAGACATCAATAAATTCTGCTGGTATGGAGACTATGCGGATGATTTAACTCTGCTTGTGTTTAAGGTTCTGTGAATTACTTAAACAATCTCTTCTTTTTCTTTTCAGTAAGCCTGCACTTCACTAATTTTAAGATTAGCGAAGTCCTGTCATCCGCATGTGTTAACACAACACGTTTATCAGTGACAAAAAGAAATAATACAAGTTAATGTCCGAGTTGCTCCCGTCATTGCTTTTTATTGCCCTAATTGCAGTCTTTTGGGAATTGACCTGCCACAACATATGGAGAGTACTCACAAAAAATATTCCGCCAAAAAAACTATATTATACTCATTTATCGGTCTGGTAATATCTGTATTAACCGTCGGTCTGATTACAATTGCCGAAAGAATCTTTATTCTGCCTGCCTTCCCTGAATTTGAAACCGGAATCAGGCTGATTGTAAATATTCTGATAATATTATCCATCGTCGGAGGAATATACATAACAGCGAGACTATCATACAAAGAAAACAGTTCAACCGTAATCTTCGTCTCATCATTTTTCTCATTAGTCGGTGTAATCATCTGCGACATGGTATTTAACTATGCAAACTTTGTAATCCCCGCAGAAATGCACGAAAGACACCTGTATTTTGTGATGCTTTCGGTAACCATATTATTAATCGGCGGATTAATAGCAATTGCGATAAAAAAATGGATTGCTCCGGCAATTAAAGAATTAATCGGAAAACTCTCGGGAAACCTCAATGAATTCATCTGGGTATCCATTATCGGCGTTCTGACCTATCTGCCGATGATTATTTATTTCAACACATCTCAAGGAGAAGATATCCCAACAAACACCCAGATAATCACCAGATTAATTTTTCTGATTCTCTACGTTACGATTTATCTGATGATTATTTTCGGAGTGAGGAGGTCAATGAAGGCTCTTCATGTTAAAGATGAACTCAGGCTCGCAAAAGAAATTCAAACTCAGATTCTTCCCTCGGCAAACGCTCTTGCTGAAATTCCGGGTGTAAAAATATCTGCACTGATGATTCCTTATCTTGAAATAGGCGGTGATTTTTATGATGCGTTCAAAATTGATGAAGAAAAATCCGCATTTATTATTGCCGATGTTGCCGGAAAAGGTATTCCCGCATCTTTGTTTATGATGCAGGTCAAGAGTCTGCTAAAAGTCAATCTCCGTATGGATAAGATACCTGATTATGTTTTAACCGTGGCAAATTACGATTCGCTGAAAAACAAATCATCGATGTATTACGGCGCGGTTGTCGGCATTTTAGAAACCGCGACGCACAAGTTTACGTATTCCTGCGGCGGTCAGTTTCCGCCGGTGCTAATTCGCAAAGGTTCGGTTACTGAATGCGAGTATATGGGTGACCCCGAGTTAGGTATTACCGACACAGTTTATTCCCAGTTCGATATAATTCTTGAAAAAGATGATGTTATTTTCTACTACACCGACGGAGTTTTGGATACGGTGTCAAAGAACGGAAAGTTTTACGGTAAAAAGAGACTATTTGATATTATTTCAAAAGAGACCGAACCGGATAAAATTATTTCCGCTGTGATTGATGACATCAATAAATTTTCTGAAAACGGCGAGCTTACCGATGATGTGACTATGCTCGCGTTTAAGGTGCTTTAAAGAATTAGCTGAGTTTCTTTTTTCATCACCCGCGCACGTCTTCAACGATAGAACTTATAGTCTAATAAATCCAAAAGATAATGAGTATCTATGGACAAATCACCCAATATATTATGGCTCAGCGAAATCCGCAACACCGACATTCCATCTGTCGGAGGAAAAGGCGCATCACTTGGTGAAATGACTCACGTGGGTCTCCCTGTACCCAACGCATTTGTCATAACCGCTCAGGCATTTCGTAAATTCCTGCAGTTAACCAAATTAGAGGATTCCATATTCTCCATCCTTGAAAAACTCGACGTTGACGACAACGACGCATTAAACGCCGCATCCGACAAAGTCAAAACAATGGTCGCAACCGTCAAAATGCCCGACGTAATCAAAAAAGACATCGTCAGCGCATACAAAAAGATGGGAGTAAAAACCGTCGTCGCAGTTCGTTCATCCGCAACAGCAGAAGACTTACCCGACGCGTCTTTTGCAGGACAGCAGGACACATACCTAAACATCTTAGGCGAAGCAGACGTCCTCGAAGCAGTTCAGCGCTGCTGGGCTTCCCTTTACACAGCCCGCGCAATTTACTACCGCTCTAAAAACGGATTCGACGACCGCTCCGTAAACATCGCAGTAGTCGTTCAGCAGCTCGTCTTCTCGGAAAAATCCGGTGTAATGTTTTCATCGCATCCGATATCGGGCGCAAAAACAGTCATCATCGAAGGCTCATTTGGTCTCGGCGAAGCAATAGTTTCCGGAACTGTCTCACCTGACAACTACGTCTTCGACAGAAAGACCAATAAAATCATCAACAAAACCATCGCCATCAAATCCGTTGAAATCTTACCTGACGGCAAAAACGGAACAAAAGTTGTTGAAATTCCAAAAGACAGGCAGACAACACAGGTCTTATCCGACAAAGAAGTCGCAAGACTTGCAGAGTTCGCAGTCAAATCCGAACAGCACTACAAAAATGCTCAGGATATGGAGTGGGGAATGGTCGGCGACACAATTTATATCCTTCAGTCCAGACCTATTACAACAATCAACAAATCAGCCGCAAAATCTGCAAAGTCCGACTCAAAAGCCTCAGGCGAAATTATTCTTCAGGGCTACGGAGCGTCTCCCGGAATTGCAACCGGTAAAATTGTCATCGTAAAAGATGTCAAGGAGACCTCAAAAGTCAAAGAAGGCGACATCATGGTTGCCACAATGACCAACCCTGATATGGTTCCCGCCATGAAGAAAGTCGTTGGAATTATCACAGACGAAGGAGGTATGACCTGCCACGCGGCTATTGTTTCAAGAGAACTTGGAACACCCGCAGTCGTTGGAACAAAGCAGGCAACAACCCTCCTCAAAGAAGGTCAGATTGTAACACTTGACGGTGAGAAAGGAATCATCTACGACGGCGCAATCAAATCGGAAACCGAAGATGCAGCACCGAAAGGAACTGTAATTGCAGCCGCCGCTCCTATTATCACAGCGACTTCCGTTAAGGTCAACGTTTCAATGCCCGAAGCAGCGGCAAGAGCTGCAGCAACCGGAGCAGACGGTGTTGGTCTTTTAAGAATTGAGCACCTTATTATCGGAATGAACAAAACTCCTTCGTGGTATATCAAAAACAACAAGGAAGAAGATTTCATCACAGAGCTGATGGACGGAATAAGAACTGTTCTTGACGCGTTCAGAGGAAAACCTGTCTGGGTAAGAACAATCGATTCACCGACAGATGAATTCCTGAATATGGCAGGAGGAGAAGACGAGCCTCACGAGCATAATCCAATGCTTGGATTCAGAGGAATCCGCCGTGACCTTCGCCAGAAGGAACAGCTGAAAATGCAGGCTGAGGCTTTCAAGAGGCTCTGGGAAGCAGGATACGACAATCTCGGAATTATGTTCCCGCTTGTTCAGCACCCGAGAGAATTTATTCAGGCTAAGGAGCTTTTCCGCGAGTGGGGTATCGATGTAGATAACCGCACACTCGGAATTATGGTTGAAATTCCCGCATCGGCAATTATCATTGATGAGTTCATTAAAGCAGGAATCAAGTTCTGTTCGTTTGGAACAAATGATTTGGTTCAGTACACTCTTGCAGTCGACAGAAACAACGGACTTATTGGAGATATGTATGAGCCCGAACACCCGGCTGTTATGAGACTTATTAAGTCGTGCATTGATCAGTGCCGTGAAGCAGGCGTTGAGTGTTCTATCTGCGGTCAGGCAGGTTCAGACCCGAAGTTTGTGAAGTGGCTTGTTAATCAGGGAATAGCAAGCGTTTCTTCAAACATCGACGCGATTCCAAAGATTCGCGAGACTGTGGCAAAGACTGAGAAGCAGATGATTCTCTCTCTTGCACTGAGAAAATAAATATCTATATTTTTTTAGAGTGTTGTTTAGTGTGTTTCGCCGGGGAACGAAGTGACTAAGGCTTGAGCAAATTTTACTTGCTACGGTGTCTCGCCAGATAATTTCAAAGACCGACAAATCACAATCTCAAATTAACTTAAATATCAAATTCCACTATTGGACAAACTCCGACACTTGAAACTCATCTCACCTTACTTTTTGTCCTATCAAAACCAATACTAATTAAATGGAGTGCGTAATCTTAGCAAGCGGCAGTAAAGGCAACTGCATATATATAAAAAACGAAACAGACTCGGTAATAATTGATGCCGGTCTCGGCTACATAAAACGCACACTGGATAATTTCCATCTTAGGTCTGATAACCTGAGAGCAGTCTGCATAACCCACGAACACTCAGACCACACCCGCTCGGCAAAAGCCCTCATAAAAGCAGTATCCGCTCCGGTAATCGCAAGCGGAGGAACACTTTACGCACTTGTTCAAAACAACATAATCCCAGCCTACGCAAAAATAATAGAATCCCGCGAGGCTTCTCCAATAGAAGCCGGCGGACTTGAAATCACCTCATTCAAAACTTATCACGACGCGGTTGAACCCTGCGGATTCGTTATTGATGACGGAGACGCACGCATTGGAGTATGTCTTGACACTCACAAAGTATCGGACAAAATGTTTGCCGTTCTCTCCAACTGCGACGCGGTTGTTCTTGAAAGCAACTACTCAACTTTTGCCATGAAAAACGACAGCTTCCCGAAATGCTTGGAGTGCCGTCACTGCGGTGCTGAATGTTTGGGGGACGCATGCGTAAAAAGAATTTATCCGCGCTACCTCAAAGACAGAATCAAAAACGACGGTCACCTCTCAAACGAAGTATCTTCGGAAGTAATAGCCGAACTCTCCAAAGACGTCGGAAAAATCGCTCTGGCTCACTTATCCGAAAACTACAACCGTCCAAACGTCGCAAGAACCTCGGCTGAAAACGCAGCAGCAGAGGGCTGTGAAATTTACGTAAGCGACCAGCTACCCGAATACAGAGAAAGAAGGCTCGTCAGATTTACGGTGTGATAAATGAAGTTCCTTGAATTTGCTGAAACCTGCAGGAAGATAGAAGAAATTTCCTCGCGTCTTGCAATGACCGATTTACTCGCAGACGTGTTTGTAAAAATCCCGGACGAAGAATTATCCGTCTTCGTGAGATTTGCAAGAGGAAAACTTTTCCCCGACTGGTCTTCGGAAAAACTCGGATTCGGACCTTCGCTTCTTTACGAAGCGCTCGCATACGTTATAGGCAAAAAGAAGGACTTCGTGATTTCCGCAATCAACAGTGCGGGCGACATAGGAAAAGTCGTCGAAGAGCTTTTGCAGAAAAGAGAGCAGACGATGTTTTTCTCGGAAGAACTTGAGCTTGCGGATGTTTACAACCGATTCATTCTGATGGCTAAGACCTCGGGCAGAAAATCCCAGCAGGAAAGAGTACGCTCGGCTCAATATCTTTTATCAAACGCAACACCTCTTGAAGGAAGATATCTGGCAAGGCTGATGCTTGAAGAAATGAGAATCGGTGTAGGTGAGGGCGTTGTAAAAGACGCCGTCTCAAAGGCTTTCGCAATCCCTTCTGAAATTGTTGAGCACGCACATCAGGCTCTCAATGATTTGGGCGAAGTCGCTCTGCTTGCAAAAACAGAGCCGAACAATCTTGCAAAAGTTACTATTACAACATTCAGACCTGTTAAAATGATGCTCGCACAGCAGGGCTCTATCACCAATATGGTAGAAACTCACGGCTTTGTTGCCGCAGAAAACAAATATGACGGCAGCCGTTTTCAGTTCCATAAAAAAGGAGACCGTTGTGCGATTTATTCACGCAGACTTGAGGAGATGACGAATTCTCTTCCGGATGTGGTTGATAAATTATCAAAAGCAGTCACACGCGACGTAATAATTGACGGCGAAGTAATTGCCATCCTCAACGGAAAACCGATGCCCTTCCAGACGGTTCTTCGCAGAATCAGAAGAAAGCACGACGTTGAGTCTGCTGTGGAAGAAATTGAGATGATGCCCAGAGTTTTCGATATTTTAGTCTGCGACGGTGAGACCGTGATTGATTTGCCGTTTACGGAGAGAAGAAAACTTCTGGAATCTTCGCTCACGGATTTTGTTGCCCCGCAGATTGTTTCAGACAATCCGGAAGAGATTGAAGCCTACTATCACAAGGCTCTTGATGACGGAAACGAGGGGATTATGCTGAAAGTTATGAACGCGCCGTATATTCCGGGAAACCGCGGAAAACTCTGGATAAAAATTAAGCCTGAGGTTGACACAATTGACCTTGCGGTAACCGGCGCTGAGTGGGGTGAGGGAAAGCGTGCAAAGATGTTCGGCTCTTTCCTTCTTGCGTGTCAGGATGAAAACGGCGACCTTCTGGAAATTTCAAGAGTGGCAACCGGAATTGACGATGCAATGCTTTCAAATCTTTATGATATTTTCAAGGACAAGATTATCTCCGAGCACGGCAAAACAGTTTCGTTTGAGCCGGATGTAATTTTTGAAGTGGGATATGCAGAGCTCCAGAAGAGCACAAACTATGAAGCGGGTTTTGCTCTTCGTTTCCCGAGATTTGTCAGGCTGAGAGACGATAAGGACGTCTCAGAAATTGAAACTGTTGAAAGCCTCATCAGAAGATATTCGATGCAGAACAAGGAAGAATAATTTTTCGTTCCGATAGATTTTTTAGTAATCGATTCCAATTAACACATATTATGAAAAAACTGTGGATTATTCCGCTCGCAGCTCTTGTATTGCTCGGCTGCATTTTTGTCGCAGGATGTATCACTCCGGATACACCGCCCGCGGTAACCCCAACAGGTCCGGGACCTGTAATCGTAGATGAACCTGTTCTCACAATCTTCTTTGAAAAGACAGGTTTGAGCTATAACATCGGCGACACGTTTAAGATAACTCTTCCGTCAAACCCCACAACAGGTTATGACTGGGCTGTAACCGAAACAGAAGGCGTGAACATTACTCAGGAGTTTATCGCACCGGAAAAAGTAATGCCCGGAGCACCCGGAAAATCTGTGTTCATTATCAAAGCCGAGAAAGAAGGAAACTACCCGTTCACACTCAAGTACATGCGTTCCTGGGAAGGAGAGGAATCTACAATTTCCGTTTATAATGATGAAATGGTCTGCGCAAAAACCGACGAAGAGTTGTTAACTCCAAGAGGCAGCGTTGAATTTGTTGGCGAAGTAAACCCTGCGGCCGGTAAAACAGTTAAGATCATAACTTCTGGAAATCCCACAACAGGTTATGAGTGGACTGCAAAAGGAAGCGACGGACTTACCGTCTCTGAGCCCCTTTACATCTCAGTGAAACCAGCTTCAAGCGTTGAAACTCAGGCTGTCGGAACAGGCGGAAAATACGCATGGACTGTTACAGCAGACAAAGCCGGAACTTACAGGTTCACAGCAGAATACAAACGCTCATTTGAAACAGAAGCAGTTTCAAGATACACTGTTGACATTACGTTCATTGACACAGTTAAAACTGTAACATCTGAAGCAGGTTCTGCATAAGAAATTTTGCGGAATCTCTTTTTTTTATTTTCTTCAATTGCGGAAACTTTTAGGGTTTTCAGTTAGATCCTGACTTTGACATTTTGATATATTTTAATTTATGATGTTGTCAGCTCTTCTTTTTATTAATG
>JAUNXW010000039.1 GCA_030539595.1 Methanocorpusculum sp.
AGGCGAAGCCGAACTTCTAATAAATTCCTATCAACGCTGAGCGGAGTGATAAACGTAGCGAAGCCCTAAGTTAGTCGAAATAAAACTAATCAATAAAAAAATTAGCGAAGTACTGTCTTAGCGGAGCAAGACCAAAGGGCTTTCGTATCGTGATGTGTCCTACACTAAAGAATCTCAAAAAAACTATACCCAACAGATATTTCACAATCGGACATATTTAAGACCGAAGTTATCTTACTCTGAAAAACTTATCACAGCATATGATAGTGCGGAATAATATCTTCATAGTGTCCGTCAGGCATCAAAAATCCTTTTGGAATTACACCGAGCTTTACAAATCCCAATTTTTCGTAGAGGTGAAGCGCCGACAAATTTGTTTTTACAACCGCATTGAACTGAAGAATTCTGAACCCCTTCTCTTTACCCGTAAGGAGAGAATCCAACACAAGTTTTTCTCCGACATGTTTCCCTCGCGAAGATGAAGCTACACAGTAACTTGCGTTTGCAATGTGTCCGCACCGTCCCACATTATTTGGGTGAAGAATATACAGTCCGAGAATATTTCCGTTATCCTCTGCCACGCCCGTAAAACTCTGAGACGCGAAAAACTCCTCTGCACCGATTAAATCAAGCGGAGTATCCTGAGGAAAAGCTATACCGTCGTTTACTACCTCGTTCCAGATTTCAGTCATTTGAGGTAGGTCAGTATTTTTATATTCACGGATTGTTACCGTCATAAAAACAGATTGGAGTTTATCGGTTAATTATTTATTGAGAATAACAGTTAATTTTCCCTTGTATAAACTCCGCCGAAATTATCATAAAGTTTTCCGTCAGGCTTAATCACCGCATGAATCGTATCAGATATTGTAAACACATACATATTCTTACCGACAGAAGTCCAGTTTCCGACAGCTTGTGTGCCGTCTTCGACACTGTCTGTATACCCTATTCCCGTCGCTGCTCCGTTTTCGCTCAGCGTAATCTGCATATATTTATATCCGCCCGGAATTCTATCGCATGGAATTTTATTTACCCATACACCCGTGATTCCTGTTTTGTTATCCGCATGTTCAAACCAGTGGTTTTTAATTCCCAACGTGCTGCTTGAAAGTTTTGCCGATTTGCCGTCATAAGTGAGCTGGAAAGTAAATGGGGCATAATACGCATCGTAGGAAGTGTCTTTATTGTAAACCCAGACCGCTTTCCATTCGGCAACCGTACCATCATCAAGATATGTGAATTCATCCATTGTATTGTTATCGTAATAGACATCAACGATTTTTTTATAATGAACACCTGCCGAACTTGTGTAATTATACGTAACCCATGTTCCTATAATTAAATCATGATTTGGAGAAATAATCATGGGGATACTTATTTCGGGCAGTATCTCGGTATATGTATCTGTTACGCAGCCGGCTGAAAACAGCATCAGCGTGATAAAAATAACAAGCGCCGCGGGTATGAATTTACGTTTAGAACTCATGTAATGCAGTCATAGTATTTTTATTCCGAATTAATATTAAACTATCGGCAAAAATCGACAATATTATTGAGGCTATTTGACAACCTCAAAAATATTCGTCCGCACCAATCAGAAGAAATACATACAACAAAAGCATAGACTTAAATTAATATGCACGTTAGTGAGGGAAACCTGACACAGCAGTATATTTGCGACTACCTTACCCTGAAAGACATAACCCACGACTCAATAGTTCTGCAGAACCTTTTTCTCCACAGAATGAGTGTCGACGGCGGATTTCACGCAAGAGTACTGACTGCCGTCTTGGGACACGAAGAAGACCGCGAAATACTGCTCGCACTGTTAAACGAATACGCAGCCGAAAAAAGCGGCAAAATGCAGATAACCAACTGGCTTTCAAGAGAATACGATAACGCAAAAAAAGCCGGCGACAAAAACAGACAAACAGCTGCGGCTGCGATACTTCAATCACACTTAACCGGCATAAACCAGACCGCAGAAATTGTTTCATCGGCACGCTCAAACATCCCTCAGTCTGCGTGGCAGCTTGAAACAAGAAAAATCACCGTCAACGAAATAAACAATCCGGATATGTATCTTGCGCGAGGAAGAAGACCTATTTGGAATAATTTCCCGCTCGACGACTACGCCGCTTACCTCGCACGCGCCGAAAACCTCACCGATGAAGAAATCTGCGACTGCGTCTTATGTGCATCTGCTGCGTGGTTTTCAACCCTTTCCCGCGACGAAAAAATAATCTGGCTCAATATTCCGAGAGTAACTCAGGAAGAGTGGTCGAAATTCACCGCACCGCTTCTTTCATCAATTGTATCAGCACCCGCATTAAAAACTGCACTATGGCTTCACTTATCGGGAAATCTTGACGCGGCTCTCGATTTGTATGCAAATATAACCCTCGCATACAAAAATACATCCGCAGAAAAACCCGCGTTTGAAATGATGGCAGAGATTCTTTCCGAATTCGGCGACTATGACTACGCCTTTGAATCATACAAGGACGCGCTTCTGCTGAACAGTTCGCACAGCAGATACGAAAACGCGAGAGGTCTTCTCAATTTATGCGAGGTGGGAGAAAAACTCGGCGAGAATATGAGCGAATATTATTCCCGCATCTCAAAGATTGCGGGCGAGCTGCCGCAGGATGAAAAAATCCGTCTGTTCTCTGACCTTGCATCTTCTTCACGCAAAAAGCATGATTACAAGGCAGAGTATTCATATCTCGAAAAAATAATTTCAGATGAGAGTGCGGATGAGAAAATATTTGCGTCGGCTTCTGCAAGAATTACGGAACTCAACGATTATCTGAATGCTTCCGGAGAACCTGACATAAATGCATTAACCCGAAAAGATGAGGATGAGAAATCAGCTGAGCTTACTGCAAGAGGAGATACGGCTTATTTCGGGTTCGACCCGGTCTGTGCAATGTTTTGGTATAACAGAAGCAATGCGTCTCCTGAGAAAAAGTTTACAGCTGCGGTTGCCGCGGGATTGTATGAAGCGGCTTTGGAGTATGCGGATACTCACGAGAAGAAGGCTGTTGTTCTCGCGATTGAAAAGGAATCCGTTCCGGTTATTGCTTATGAGTTGATTCAGGCGGTAACGGACGCAGTTAAAAATCACGAGGATATCAGTCTGATTCTTGAGCCGGTGTATCTTATTTTAAGTCCAAAGGAACGCGTTGAACTTACCGAGTTTGTTGTTGACCGCACAACACGCGACGACGAGAAGGCTCTTGCGGCTGATGCTGTCGGAAGAGTTTATGTATCTCTTGGTATGGCTGATGAGGCGCGTTCTGTTTTTAGGACAGCGCTTCGTTCAAATCCGTCGAATCAGCTCCGTGCAATTATTTTTTCAGACTTGGGAAGTCTTGAGTTCGATGCGGGAGTTTATGATTCTTCATGCGATGCTTACCGCTCGGCTGTTAAAATTAATGAGAAGTTCCCTGCGGCTTGGGCTGGAATTGCGAGAGCCGGTCTTGTTATGAAAAATATTGATGAGGCAAAAGCCGCTGCGGATAAAGCGGTTTATTATAATTCGTCGAGTGAGTCTTATAGGATGTTGAGAGAGGAGATTTACAGGCAGGCTGAGGAAAAATAAATCCTATTCGGATTTATTTTTTAGATTTGGGTTTTGTTAGCAGAAATCAGGGTTGTTTTTCAGACGATGAAACACCTTAACAGAAGTTTAGAGGGGGCTTAAAAGCCGTCTATACGGGTCAATAGTGTGCTTAAGATATGATGGCCTCCTGATTGTTATTTTTGATTTTTTTAGTGAGGATATTGGATTTTGGTTTTGATATGTTTGAATAGGACTGTTATGTTGGTGAGTGTAAGTTAAGTAAGGCTGAATTAGGGTTGTTTTTAATCTTGAGGTACATCACGACACTAAGAAATCTTACGTAATATATTTTGTGCAAAAGAAGTAGCCCGTAACAGATTCGAACTGCTGTCGAGGGATCCAGAGTCCCCCATGATTGACCACTACACTAACGGGCTGTTTTACCTTATTAAATAAGACCTTGCAGGTAATTAAGATAACGGTTGGTATCCGAACGGAGATGCTTTATACAAACCGCTCCAAACTTATCTTGTGACTCGCTTAATCTTTTCGCCTGTATCTGTATGGGTATTCATAGCGCTGATTCTTCTGATTATAATAGGTCTGCCTCTGCTGTTTTTCGGAGTTATAGGGGCGGCTCTTGCAAATCTCGGATTCGGTTTCTGGGTTATAGTTCTGCTTATAATCTGCGCAATTGTCGGCAGTTTCATTAATATTCCGCTGACAACTCTGCACGGTAAACAAAAGAAAGCAGAGCCCGAGTCAATTCCGCGCAAACCAAGCGGTCAGTACGCTCCTTCGATGTACGATAAAATGTATAAGACCGACCGCTTTGTAGTTGATGAGCCAGCAGCGCAGCAGAACAGCAAAACGCGCCTTACAATAAATCTCGGCGGCGCGTTAATTCCGATTCTTATAAGCGCATATATTATCTTCATGGGAATTGCTGGAAAAATCACGCCCGACCCGCTTTATATTGTGAAAATAATCGCGGCTGTGATTATTGTAAGCGTCGTTGCATACGTTACGGCAAAACCGGTCAGGGGAATAGGTATTGCCGTGCCGTTTTTTATTCCGGCGCTGACTTCAATTATTATTGCCCTGATTCTCGGCGGAGGTTTCGGTATTGCCGCGGCTGGAATCGGGTATGTTGCGGGAACTCTTGGAACTTTAATCGGTGCGGATATTTTACATCTGAAGGATGTGGCATCTGAAAATACTCCGATGATGTCTATTGGCGGTGCGGGAACATTTGACGGAATTTTTCTCACAGGAATTATCACTGCACTGCTTGCGGCGTTTTAATAAAATCAGAGTTCATATTTTTTTGAAATTGTTGAGCTTTGAAATTATTTGACGAGACATCGAAAATCTCCTCATATAGATTATGTCAAACTGATTTTTCCACAGTTGGAAAAACTCTGAACCGAGTTAACCCATCCGATGATATTTTTATCTCACAGATTAGATTATTGTTAACAATGACAGATAAAGAAAATACAAAAACCGAAAAAAAGTCACCCGCTAAAAAAACAGAAGAGACCGAAATAAAAGAAACTCCGAAGAAGAGAAGAGTTTCCAAGAAAAAAGAGACCGAAGAAAAACCCGAGGAGGAAAAAGAACATGAGATTCTTCATAAGCCCGTTCCGCCGGAGTTCATAGCAGACCTTAAAAAATTCTCAGAAATTGTAACAGCCAACCCCGCAATTTTTGAACCGATTCGCGAGGTCTTTGAATATCATCTTATAGATACCATTGACAGAAAGACGTTTCCAAAAATTGTTAACGCAATGTCTATGCTTTTGGGCGCACCCGCAACCATGGTTTTAATGACAGCCTGCCACATCAACTCGGCGGCTTTCTTTGAAGACCTCCTTTACGTAGTAAAAGATGACGAAAGCACGCGGAACTCTGTTTGGATTATTCAGCACCTGACATCTCTTTATGGAAACCGCGTTCAGCAGGCTTACAATTTGTCGGCAGGCACTATGGATGAAGACTGGCATTCGGTCGATGTAAACACATTCAAAAGGGAAGGAGAAAATCCGACATGGATTGTCGAACTTAAGTTGATGCTTTACAACGGAGAGGAGTCTCACATAAAAATGACGCCCGACTCGGCTCTGCAATTAGTAGATATTCTTTCAACCGAGCTTGCGAAAAATGTCCCGAAAGAGTCTGTGGACGACACGCTCGTTAAGAAATGTTCAAAGAACATCGAAGAGTTCTACAATAAATTTTACGGATGCGATAACGAAAAATCAGAGGATGAAAATCCTGCGGGATATGCGTGATAAAAATGGATAAGGATGTTATTGTAAAACTTCACAAAAATTTTGAGGACTTTGTTCACAGTGAAGGTGATGTTGAGTTCTGGTATGCAAGAGATTTGCAGAAACTTCTCGGATATACGAAGTGGCAGAATTTTCAGCTGATTCTTGACAAAGCCAAATTGTCGTGTGAATCTGCAAACGGAACGATAATACATCATTTTGCTGACGTCAGTAAAATGATCGACACAGGTAAAGGCGCGAAACGTGAGATAAGAGATACAAAACTTACCCGCTACGCCTGCTATCTTATTGCCCAAAACGGTGACCCGCGAAAAGAGGAGATTGCATTTGCCCAGAGTTATTTTGCGGTTCAGACGAGAAAGCAGGAGCTTGTTGAAGAGCGAATTAAAATTATTGAGCGCTTGAATGTAAGAAGCCAACTGAGCAAATCGGAAAAACAGCTTTCACAGAATTTGTATGAGAGAGGTGTTGACGATGTGGGGTTTGCAATTATCAGAAGCGAAGGGGATAAGGCTCTTTTCGGCGGCTACACCACAAAAGAAATGAAACAGCGCCTTCATGTTCCGGAAAATAAACCGCTCGCAGATCATTTGCCGACGGTTACTATTACCGCAAAAAATCTCGCGACCGAGATTACAAATTTTAATGTGGTCGATAAGAATATCAGAGGTCAGACGGCGATCACAGACGAACACGTTTTAAATAATTCAGATGTTCGTGATTTGCTTATCAGAAGAGGGATAGTTCCAGAAAATCTTCCGGCAGAAGAGGATGTTAAAAAACTTGAGCGGAAAGTAAAGACACAGGATAAAAAACTCAGCGGCAAGTCAGATGGTTTTTAATTTTTACGCGCCGTTTTCTGATTTCATCAGCAGGCATATAACTTATTTGCAGTCTCCCGTTACCGGAGACTGCAAAGACAGTTTATATCAAAATCATAGATATGTTAGTGTGAGAATCTGAAATGTTTAGGATAGGCGAGTTTTCAAAACTGAGCAAGACAACCGTTAAATCGCTGAGGTTTTACGATGAGGTAGGTCTGCTTCGACCGGAAAAAGTTGACAGGTTTACAAACTACAGGTTTTATACAACCGGTCAACTCGTTAAACTTCACTACATTCAGTCGCTCAGACAAGCAGGTCTTTCAATTGAGGAGACGAAGCAGATTCTTGATGGTGGAAACGCAGAGGAGATTCTTCAGAAAAGATTGTCTGAACTTGAAAGCGAAGCCTCAGATATTTCAGCTAAGCTCTCACGTATAGAATTTATATTATCAGGTAAGGAGGAGGAAATTATTATGAGTTATTCAGCGACAATTAAAGAGATTCCCGAGTGTATTGTGTTTTCGAAGAGGGCTTGTATTCCAAGATATGAGGATTTCATGACGATGATTCCGGAAACCGGTGCAGAGGTTGCAAGAGCAAATCCGACTTTGAAGTGTGTGAGCCCGCATTACTGTTTCACGAGATATCTTGACGGGGAATACAAGGAGAAGGACATTAATGTTGAGTTCTGTCAGGCTGTTGAGACCTTTGGTAACGAGACTGAGAGTATTAAGTTTAAGAAGCTGCCTGCGGTGACTGTTGTGTCTGTTATGCACAAGGGACCTTATCAGAATTTAGGTCAGGCTTATGCTTTTGTGTTTAAGTGGATTGAGGATAATGGTTATTCAGTTGCGGATTCCCCAAGAGAGAGTTATATTGACGGCATCTGGAACAAGGAAAATGAAGAGGACTGGCTTACAGAAATTCAAGTGCCTGTTTTGAAGAAGGATTAAATTTTATTTTTTTATTTAGGCTGTCCAACGCATCGCATCGAATAGATTTAGTTTATTTTAAATTGCATTTTGTTTGTTCTTCTTTGGATTTTGAGAAAAGAAAACCGCGAATCACGCTAATCTGTTCTTGTATTTATCTTCCAAAATTTATTTCAGTATGGAGAGAACAACTTTGTTAAAAATTAAAAAGTTTTCAGTATAAAGATAAATACCATAATATTTTGGGCAATGTTATTCTATCAGTTTTATTTCTCTGCGAATTTCTTCGTCGCATTTTATTGCTTCAAGAAGATATTTTTTGAATATGTCTTTGTCCATGTATTCTATTTTGGTTTTGTTTGAGGAGTTGGTTTCACGTATGAGTTTTTCAGTGATTGCCCTGCGTATGAATTCCATTGAGGTGATGTCTGCATTTTCTGTAAAGTCGTCGATACTTTTTTTGAGTGATGACGGCATACGGATTGTTACCTGCAAATCATTCTCAGGTTTTGACATGTTATTTACAAATTTATTTTAGAATTACTTAGAGTATGGGAAGGTCATGAGACATTCAATGAAAGTCTTTATATTTTTGTATGCGAAATATGATAGTCAAAGAATTTCATTTTGAGATTCATTTTTGTTGGTGTGGATGGCAAAAATAGGTAAACTGTTGGATAAGACTGTTCGTGAGGATGGAACAGAGGCTAAGAAATGGATAGTGGTTGTTGGGATTGTTGTGGGTACGGGGATTGCAGGAGTTTTGTTTTTAGGGATTTATGTTTTTGCTGATGTGGATGAATATCTGTATCAAACAAAAGACATATCACGGATTTATGATTTTTATGATTTGAAATATGATGATAATGAATTATCCGTCTTCTTTATTGGGAGTTCTGTTATTGGTGATGCAGTTCATTGTTATCAGATTGATGATTATCTAAAGTCAGAAGGATATAATATTTCAACATATAATCTGCTTGTTGGGTCAGATTCTCCGCTTCAAAGAAGTTTACAAACTCAAAATATTATAAATATTTCTCCGGATTTGATAGTATATGGACTTACTTATCGTGATTTAGTGGATGACGTTGGATGGAATAGTGAAAAAGTTATTCTAACACAGGATAGAATTTCTCTTAATAAGGACACACTATATTTATACACCGAAGAACAGTTATCGGATATCTATAATAAACCTGACTTTTTCTATAAGAAAGTGTTTTTGGAAAATGCTCTGAAACATAAACTAAACATTTCACATTATGAATTGTGGGGAGATGACGGATTCTTATATTCAAAAGATCCATTTTATGCAAATCCAAACGATAGAAGATATAAGTATACTCAACCTGAAGATATCCTAAAACAATCGAAGAATGTACGTGATGAATGGAGACCTGTTGTTACAAATGAATCCACACAAAATAAAGAGGCTCTTATTTATATGGTTAAAAAATTTCAAGATTCCAATATCCCCGTAATTATCATAAACACACCGTTGCACCCATATTTTTCAGAAAAGATAACGAATGAATCACGCAATAATATGTTTAATTTATTAAATGAAACGGGGGCTATTTGGTATGATATGGAAACATTTTACAATGAAACATATTTTAGAGACAGTCATCATGCAACTTTTG
Source organism: Methanocorpusculum sp. (assembly GCA_030539595.1). GTDB lineage: Archaea > Halobacteriota > Methanomicrobia > Methanomicrobiales > Methanocorpusculaceae > Methanocorpusculum. Next base: position 9,265 of record JAUNXW010000039.1, read on the forward strand.
AAAGTGGAAAATGGTTTTCAAAACACATGGCAGACTTAATTATCGAGCAGGTGGAGAACGATGTTATTCACTACACCTGAATTTTTTATATTCCTTATAATCGTCATTATAGGAATTGAACTAATCAGAAAACAACTTTGGCAGCATCTATTTCTCTTAATAGCAAGTTATTTCTTTTACTGGTGGTCTGGCTCAATTCATATTCTGCTCTTGGTATTTGTAACACTCGCATCATTTTACTGCGGATACAAAATATTCAACAGCAAAACAAAAAAGAACAAAAGAATCTGGCTGATAATTGGAACAATTATACCTCTGGCTATTCTTGCTTACTTCAAATATATTGACTGGGGAATAGAATCCATAAATTCTATCGTCGCAGTATTCGGAGTAACCGCACAAATCCCTCTGCTGAATATTGCCCTGCCTGTTGGAATATCCTTCTTCACGTTTCAGGCGCTGAGTTATGTCTTTGATATTTATCTCGGCAAACTTGAGCCTGAGCCTAAATTATACAAATACGCACTCTTCATAGCCTTCTTCCCCGCATTAGTAGCAGGTCCAATTGTTCGTGCGAGCGAATTTCTGCCTCAACTGAAAAATAAAATCCGAATCACGAGCGCAAACTTACAGGCAGGAGTTACCCTGATTATATGGGGATTGTTCAAGAAGATGGTTATCGCAGATAACATCGGCAGATATGTTGATTTTGTTTATTCAAGTCCATCAACAACCACATCGATTTACCTGATTGCCGCAACAATACTTTTCGGTATCCAGATTTACTGTGACTTCTCAGGTTACGCCCACATAGCAATCGGCTGTGCAAGAATCTTCGGATTTAAAATTCCAGAAAACTTTGATTTACCATACTTAGCAAGAAACATACAGGTGTTCTGGCGCAAATGGCACATGACACTCTCGCGTTTTATCCGCGACTACGTCTATATTCCTTTAGGCGGAAACCGCAAAGGTCATCTGAGAACTTATCTAAATCTGTTCGCTTCAATGGCTATTTGCGGATTGTGGCACGGAGCGGCTTGGACTTTTGTAATCTGGGGAGCTTATCACGGAATACTTTTGATGATTCACAGATTCTTTGTCGGCGAAAAAAAGATTGGAACAAAGAACAGATTCCTAAATTCAAACGCAGGATTATTTTTATGTATCCTTACCACGCAGATTTTTGTATTCTTTGGATGGATGATTTTCAGAGCCAACAGTCTGGAAGATTTAGCTGTCTGCATTCAAAAGATTATATTCTTCGACTTCGCGTTCACAACGTCTACTAAGTTAGCGTTTATTGCCGGCATTGCATTAATAGTAATTTTCTTCGTCCTGATGTTTTCAAAACGTTTTGCCTCGGCGGTTCATAATATCTGTTACTTTGATTATTTAGGACTGCTGTCAAATCAAAAAATTAGATACTGGATAATTTATGTGGCAGTTTTCACAGCGCTGATTATATTGTTGTCACCGCCGGAAACACCGGAGTTTATCTACTTCGCGTTCTAAAAAAAGGATGCAAATAAAGTCATTGATAATCACCACCCAAAACAATTCTGAATTAGTTCATCGCGATATCTCCATATAAGAAAAACAATTTCCCCACATTCTATTTAACGAGCAAAATATATACTCGATAAGTAATTAGTGTATGCCAATTATATCCGAATCCATGCAAAAAATTAATAATAATTACTCCCCTTCCTCAAAAATAAAAACCTCTTCTATACCGCATTCAAAAACCTTAGCTATTTTATGAGCCAGAATAACAGACGGATTATATTGTCCTTTCTCAAGAGAAATAATTGTCCGTGAGGACACAGACACCGCTTCCGCTAACCCTGCCTGAGTCATCTCACGTTTTGCCCTCAGTTCTCTGATTCGATTCTGCATCATAGCCTCTTTTCGTAATAAATATTAAAGCCCAAAATTAAAACTCCGTAGACGACAACAAGAACGGCAAGAATCAGAGTTATGTAAAGTTCCTGATTTGTGAGTGCCGACGCAAGCGCCAGAACACACAGGACAATATTCATAATCCTTGCAGTTGCCCAGCCTGCTTTTTCTTTCACGCGGATATTTCTCTCATCGTTCTCTTCAATATTTTTGATTCTGGCAATTTCGGGCGTCTCAACTTTTGCTGTGACTAATTTCCCGATTAAGTTTCCAAACCCGAGAACAAATATTGCCGCACCGAATCCGAGACAAAAACCGCTTATTGCTTTTTCGTCAGCAAAGACCGACCTTGAAAGAATTAACAGAATCGCTCCGAGGATAATTCCCGCAAGCGAAATTATAATGTCTGATTTTTTCATTTTAGTTCATCTTCTGAAAGATTGCGTACGAAATAAAATACGCCGCGGCAATCAAAATAATCAGCGCAAGACAGATTGCCCGGATTATTGAAAGCGTGTCGCCCAGAGAACCGTCTAAGAATTTTGCCAGATATTCTCCGTATAAATTTGAAATCAGGAGAGTAACAATAAGCGTCATGTAAACTACGTTGGTAGCTTTCAGATTAATCATCATATCGCGTTCATCTTTTGCCGGGCAGTTGTCTTTTTCTTTGAGTTCGGGGTGTTTGCTGTATCTGATTCTGCGAATAACAGTCCAGACTAAAGCAGCGATTCCTGTGATTATTAGAATTGTTGATAATAAAAATTCAGGTGTTAAGAAAATGCCTAAAGCACCTGCAAGAATAAATACTATGCTTAATATTGTTAAGCCGATAAGGCGTTCTGTGGTTTTCATACATACTTATATGAAGTTTATTTCATATGAAGTTTTCTTCACATGTGCTTTGAAAAGTTTTTTTAGTTCATCCGCTGTATGAATCTATATGAATCTGCCGTGTCTCCTGCCGACAACTGTAGTCGGTTCGTTCCCTTGCGTTAAATCAGGATTTTCTCCGTTTGACCCTTATAAAAATGCTGTCCGCTTTGCTGTTTCCGAGCAGATTAGAGCGGGTGTTGATATAATTTCAGACGGTCAGGTGAGGGCTGACATGGTAAACGCTTTTGTTTCAAAGCTTCCGGGTATTTCAG
>JAUNXW010000170.1 GCA_030539595.1 Methanocorpusculum sp.
CAATGAAAATGTCACATCGGTCATTGAAAATCAGCGCGATATGTACAAATATATTCATGATCAGGCGCTGAATCTTATTAATCAGGGATATACGATGGATGAAATTTCCCATATGGTTACTCTGCCAGATTCCCTGAAAAAGTATGGATACACTCATGAGTTCTACGGAACTGTGCAGATGGGAGTGAAGGCGGTTTATCAGAAGTATCTCGGATTTTATGACGGAAACCCTACACATCTGTATAATCCCGAACCGACCGAGTTTGCTGCAACGCTTGTTGAATATATGGGCGGTGCGGACGCTGTGATTCCGAAACTGAAGGAAGATTATGCCGCCGGAAAATATGAGGAGACGGCAACTATTGCAGGGTATCTTGTTTTTGCAGACCCGACAAATTATGAAGCAAGATATATTCAGGCTGACGCTTTGGAACAACTCGGTTATCAGTCGGTTTCAGGCCCTTACAGAAATGCGTATCTGTCTGCGGCTCAGGATTTGCGTGCAACTCAGGAGACAAATGACGCTTTTCTGTACAGTTCTGTGAAAAATACTCTTGGTTCTCCGGATGTGATGAAGGCTTTGTCGTTTGAGCAGGTGTATCAGTCTCTTGCGATAAGACTGAATTCAACGAAAGCAGAAGGAGTTAATCTCAGCATTTTAATCAGCCTGACGTCTGACGATGAAAATTGGAACGGGCGGGTTCAGGTGAAAAACAGTGTGCTTCATGCGTGGAATAATGTGTCAGATGTTTCTTGTGATGCGGTTATTTCAGGGGATAAGGATACGTTTGTTACTTATCTGACAGACGGAGAGCTTTCTTTGGAAGGAGTTGAAGAGATTGCAAAAGTGTCGGGAGATAAGGATGCGGTTTCAGTGTTCCTTGGACTTTTTGATACGTTCCATCCGACATTTAATATAATTACTCCATAATTTTTTTTATTATTTGCCGATATAATTGCTTCTGTAAATACATAAATAAAAAACGGCAGTATATTTCATCTGCTGTATTATCCAATAATGTAATCTAATATTTAAACAAATTTGAAAGAGTAATTTGTTGAAATTGGAGTGTTTTTTGTTACACCACGAACATCACTCGCCAGCCTCCAATCGTGAGAGAGGCTAATCTCAGAAATTATCTTATATTAAAATGACATATATGTATATACGTTTTGGCAGTTTTTTAATTTACTGCCTATGCGTATCGGGAGTGATATAAATGGAATACAATAAACAACTTAGAGAAATTGATGTCGGAAAACAATACAGCCGCCGCGATTTACTCAGAGTTCTGCAAAAAGAGAATCCCGAACTCTCGGATAATTCACTGAGCTGGATACTGAGCGATGAATTATCCGAAGGCAGCCTCTGTCGAATCGGCAGAAACAGATACATCACCGCATCAAAACCTGTTCAAAAAACAGAATACATATATACACTCTCAAAAACAGCCTCAAATATACTGCATACAATTGAAAAAAAACTGCCGCAGGCTGAATTTCAGATTTGGGAAACAATACAATACAACGAATTCATCAACCATCAGATAGCACAAAACACAATTTTTCTGGAGGTTGAAAAAATGCTTATCGACAGCGTATATGACCTGATTTCAGAAAACAAAAAACTCAGCATACTGGTAAATCCCAAAATTGCGGACTTCAACCGTTATAATAAAAACGATACCGTCGTCATCATGAAACTGACAACCGAGTCTCCGGCAGAGAAAATAAACAAACATCAGCCGGCGCTTGAAAAACTCATAACAGACCTTGCGGCAAACAAACTGATAAATAAAATAATCAGTTCCTCGGAATATTTCGGTATAATTACAAATGCAGTCTCGTGCTATAAAATATCCTCAACGGCACTTGCAAGATATGCCAACCGCAGAACCGCACTTTCAAAAATTCAGCCGTATCTTCCCGATGAATTAAAAGAAAAGGGGAACTGAACAATGCTTGCCAAAGAAAATTTCACTGCGGATTACCTCAGACAGCTTCAGAAAACCACACACCGTGACCCGGCACTTCTTGAAAAAGTAATTTATGCATTCGGTCTGCTTGAATCTCTTGCAAGGGTTGAAATGCCATTCACGTTCAAAGGAGGGACAGCTCTTATTCTTCTTCTGAACAAGCCGCTGAGAATATCAACGGACATAGACATACTTGTCAAACCTGATACGGACATTGACGAATATATTGAAAAAGCGGCGATGATTTTTCCGTTTGTGAGATATGAGGAATCGAAAAGAACCGCAAAAACATCTATTGAAAAACGTCATTTCCGTTTTTATTATATCTCTCCGCTGACTGATAAGGAGTTTAATATTCTGCTCGATGTTGTATTTTCAGAAAATCCGTATGCTGAGGTTCAGTCGGCTGAAATTAAAAATGATCTTCTGAAAACAAAAGAGCCTGTTGTCTGCGTGAATGTGCCGACAATTAACTGTCTGCTTGCGGATAAACTGACCGCGTTTGCACCTCACACGACGGGAATTTTGTTCGGTATCGGAAAAGAGCTTGAGATTATTAAGCAGTTTTATGATACAGCTGTTCTTATTGACCGTATGGATAATTTTTCCGAGGTAAAGAGGACGTATGATTCGGTTGTAAATGAGGAACTGAAATATCGCGGAAATAATTTTTCAAGAGAGGATGCCCTGAAAGATACAATTATGTCAGCTGTGTGCATTGCGGGAAGAGGTAAAATCCGTAAAGATGATTATCCCAATTTTCTTGACGGTATCGGCAGAATCCGCAATCATGTTTTTGAGAGTTATTCTGCCGAGAGTGCAATCAGGCAGACAGGTAAAACCGCATATCTTGCTGCATGTATTCTGACAGATATGTCGGATTTCAATAGAGTAAAGAGTTCTCATAAATATCTTTCGGTTGATTTTGAAACCGAAATTTTCAAGAAATTAATGTTTGTCAAGAAGATTGATTTACAGTGTTACGGGTATCTTGTCGAAACAGAAAAACTGATTGAGGAGAACGGTATTGTTTTGAGCCTGTCCAATAGTGGAATCTGATATTTAAATTAATTTGAGATTGTGATTTG
>JAUNXW010000040.1 GCA_030539595.1 Methanocorpusculum sp.
CGAGCCTGTCCAATAGTGTAATCTAATATTTTAACAAATTTGAGATTCTGATTTGTTGGTCTTTGGGCGCTTTTTGTTACACCACGAAAGCCACGCGAAAAAATACGAAAAACACGAAAAAAAAACGGTTGATCTTATCTTTCATCGCAAAACACGAAATCTAACGAAAATCACAAAAGGCTTGCTGTTAATTCTTCTTGTGAATCACCTCTGAAAATATAGCAATCCTTTTGTGATTTTCGTTAGATTTCGTGTATTGCTATGTAAGATAAATCCAACCAAACACATTAGTTTTCGTGGTATTCGTGTTTTTTCGTGTGATTTTCGTGGTGTAACGAAACGCACCCACTATCAACAGAAAACTTCGACTAAATCTTGTCCAACGGATTTTTTCACGATTGGGCAAGTTCCATCCCCTCTAACCCCCTTACCCTACATTTAGATAATCTAACGCGCCAAATAATTACACAGATATAATGCTGAAAATAAAACTCCCCGACAAAAAAATTGCGGGCGTCAGCCTCAAAAACCACATGCTTCTTGCGGCTGGAATTCTGGGCACAACATCCGCATCGCTTTCGCGAATGCTTTCAAAAGGTGCAGGCGGTGTTGTAACAAAATCCATTGGACCTGTTCCAATCTCAGGTCACAAAGGACCTGCTCTGATTCCTGTCGATGCAGGACTGATGAACGCAATGGGACTTCCCAATCCTTCCAAAGAATTTGTAAACGAAATCGCAAATCTTCCGCAGGAAAATGTCGTCATAAGTATCTTTGGCGGAACTCCCAAAGAGTTCGGCGAAGTTGCCTCGTGGTTTGAAAACGCCTCAGCCTTCGAACTCAACCTTTCGTGCCCTCACGCAGAAGGATATGGGGCATCCATAGGAGTGAACCCGAGAGTAGTCAAAGAGTGCACCGAGATAGTAAAAACATACAATAAACCCGTCTGGGTAAAACTCACGCCCAACGTAACCGACATAAAAACAATAGGCAAAGCGGCAGAAGACGGAGGAGCTGACGCAATAGTTGCCATAAATACGGTAAAGGCAATGAGAATCTCAACAGAATTGAGACGCCCCGTTCTCGGAAATAAATTCGGCGGTCTCTCTGGAAAAGCAGTATTCCCCATAGCTGTCCGCTCAATCTATGACCTCTACGACGCGGTAAGTATTCCAATCATCGGATGCGGGGGAATTGATTCGGCAGACAATGTAATAGAAATGATGATGGCTGGAGCATCTGCTGTTGAAATCGGAAGTGCTGTTTATGAAGACATCGACATCTTCGAAAAAATAGCTGCAGACTTATACTCAGCTGACGGTATAGATGCCTCTGAAATTGTGGGGTGTGCTCATGAATAATTCCGCAATGCCCGAGATTGTAACGATTACAATTGTTCTTGAAGAATCTCCGTCGATTAAAACATTCGTCTTTGACAAACTCTTCAACTTCAAGCCCGGACAATTCTGTATGGTTTGGATTCCCGGAGTTGATGAAATCCCGATGGCGTTTTCTGCGGCAAACTCAATCACCGTTATGAAAGTCGGAGACGCTACGGAGGCTTTGTTCAATCTCAAGGCAGGAGATAAAATCGGCATCAGAGGACCTTTCGGCAACGGATTTTCAGCGAAAGGAAAAGTTCTTGCAATCGCTGGGGGAATTGGGGTAACCCCGTTATTCACACTTGCTGCAAGCGGTGAGGTTGATACATTTATTCTCGGTGCGAAAACCAAATCCGACATGATTTTTGCTGACGACCTCGCAAAAGTTACAGACCTTCACATTGCAACAGACGACGGCACGGCAGGCTATCACGGATTTGTCACCGGACTTTTAGATGAAATCAAACCCGAAGACTACGACACAATCTGCGTCTGCGGCCCTGAAATGATGATGTTTGGGATTCTCAAAATCCTGAAAGATAAGGGAATTGAGACACGCGGTCAGTTCTCAATGCACAGATATATGAAATGTGCAATAGGTGTCTGCGGTTCGTGCTGCATTGACCCGACAGGTCAAAGAGCCTGCACAGACGGACCTATATTCACAGGAGACATTCTCGCACACGGTGAACTTGGAAAGCATCATCGCGGAGCAAGCGGAAAGAGGGAATAAAAAATGAAACCCGAAGTAAAAATAATCACATGCCCAAAGTGCGGCGCAAAAACTGAGTTCACGATGTATCCAAGCTTTACAGCTTCTTCAAATCATGACCTTCGTGAGAAATTTCTGGACGGCTCACTGACTACACTTACATGCAGTTCCTGCGGATTTTCAGGAGCTGTTGAATATCCAATGCTCTATCACGACTTGGACGATAAATTTTCGATTTACTTCAAGCCCGACACAGCAGAACGTTCGGTAAATTTACCCAACGTTTTGCCCGCGCACCTTCTCGGCGACATGAGGCTTCGCCTTGTTCACAATCAGGATGACTTCCGCGAAAAGATTTACATTTTCCGCGACAAGCTTGATGACAGAATTATTGAAGTCGTCAAGGATGCAATTCTTCGCGAGATGGAGGCGAAGAAGGAGGAAAATATTCCGGACGCGCTTTACTATGCTCAGGATTCGTTTGCCTGCGAAGGACGCAGTCTTATATTTGTTCCGCGAAAAGGAAGAGAATATCGCGACCCGATAAAAATCCCGTTTGAGACTTACGAAAAAATAAAAATGCTGATGCACGGTATCTGGGAGCGCAGTGTATCCGAAGGATATACGGTTGTGGACAAAGAGTGGATTAAAGCATGACCGAAGACGATTCTGTAATCTGTCCGGAGTGCGATCACGAGGTGGATATCAAGGTAACTCCGTCGGTAAATGTTACCACAGACCCCGATATGCGCGAAAAAGTTCTATCTGGAGAACTTTTTATTTTTAAATGCGATAACTGCGGGTTTGAAGGATTCGCGGGATTTCCGTTTATTTACGAGGATAAACAGACGAACGGCGGATTTTTAATTTATATGGAGCCGGGCTGTGAGGACAGGGTTGTGGGAATTGAAATGCCCGACATTGCAGACCAGATAATTTATCGCGATGTTCCGATGAGACTTGTCACGGAAATAAATTCGCTTAAGGAAAAGATATTCATTTTTGAGGCTGGGCTTGACGACAGAGTAATGGAACTCTTTAAACTGCTCGCTTTGACAAAACTTGAAGGCGACCCTGAGACCAAACCCGATGAGCTTCGTTTCTCAAAAATTGAGGAGACGGAAGAAGGGAAGACAGTTCTTTTTGCGGCGTTCAAGGAAGAGAAATACATAGGTGTTTTAGAACTGCCTTACTCACTTTATCAGAGCTGTGTTATCACGGGAAGTCCCATCTGGGATGTTCCTTTGACCGAGTGCACTGCAGTTGATAAAATCTGGATTGCGGAAAGAATTAAAGAAGACGAGAAAAACTGCGAAGAAGAACACGAGCACTGCGAAGGTTGAGGGAACTTTAGCGACTAAGACGTGAGCAAACGGAAATGTTTGCTATAGTGCGTGCGGTATGGAATAATTTTTTTAGAATGGGAGTTAGATAGTTGACGAGTAACTCCTATTAGAAGTTATCTTACTATTTTTCAATCTGCAATAAGATAATTTTATAGTTCTTGACTGCTCATAGATTGTTATTAAGGTGTTAATTAAAATGACAAAAAAAGTATCCAATGAACGCTCTGTTGAGAATTCACCGCCGCCTTTGTCGGAACAAAAAAAGAACAGACGAACTTTTATCAAACTGACTTTAATCACGCTTGTTGTTATGCTTATTTGTGCCGGATGTGTTACAAACACCCCGGTAAAAACAACCGAAACCGATATCCCTCTTGAAATGTATGAGGCTCTCGATGAACTCGGATCGGATTTAATTACTCTGGAACATTCTGTTCTCTCTGATTTGGAATCCATCTCCAAAGAGATTGCCGATGCGGACGAATCAGAAATTAAATCGATACTCAAAGAATATTACGCAACTCATCCATGTCTCACCGCAGTAATTTTCCTTGATGCGGTTCACAACGAATATACGTCAGTACCCGTATTCGTTGACGTTGACCTTTTCTCATACTCCAAAAAAATCACCGAACAGGATTTCAAAGATGCCGGAGGAGTCATAGTCAGAAATAATGTATTCACTAAACATCACGGATATCAGAATCTATATTACAAGCCGGTGTATAAAGCAGACGGCACATATCACGGATATCTTGTATTGGTAACAGACGTTTACTCTCTGCTTTATCTTCACCCGCTGATGCTCGGAACAGAAAATACATACTCCGACTGCATCTGCTTTATCACGGATGGAGAAGGCAGCATCCTCTACTCTTCAATTGCAGAAGCAACCGGAGAGACAATTCCCGAAAACGGATTCTATGACGGGCTTGCATATATCCCCGGAGTTAAGTCCGGAGACGGTGCGTGTAAATATACAAGTGACGGATTCTATATCTACGATAAAGATGTTCAGTCCGAAAAAACCACCGCATGGCATACTATTTATTCATCACACGGTCAGAAATATATTCTTTATCTTATAAAAGAAACAAATCCGTCGGAACTGAAAACAGATAATGTGTTCACTCTTAATACTCAGCAGGCGTTAAATGAAATTCGTGAAGCTTATGTGTATGCGTCCGCAAGCGGTACAAACAAACTTGCCGAGCGGATAAACAGCGGATACTATGAAACACCCCTTTATCTGATAAATATGGATGGTAATATCATTGCGTCGTCGGATAAGAAAACAGTAGGTCTGAATTATCTGAACAAGCGTGATATGTACGGAGTTTCGTATATTGATTCGGGAATTCTTACAGCCGAACAGGGCGGAGGATACATTTATTATCTGACGCCCGCGGAAAGAGTTGTTTACCCGCGTGCCGCACAATACACTCTCGGTGCAGTTATGTCACTGTACGGAACGGAGAATTATTTTATTTACTGTAAGTTCCCCGGGTTAACCGATGCGGTTTTGAATGATATAAATCTCAGACCGGATATTAGCCGCGTGTCGCGTGCAGTTTTGGAAGAAGTCTCCGTTTCAAGCGTTGAAGAGGTTTGTAAAATAATTAATGCGAACGGTAAAAATTCCGCAGAGCAGTTTGTGTCCGATTTGAAGACTGAGATTTCGGATATCGCTGTTTTAGATGTCGACGGAAATCTCTATGCTTCCGTTGTCTATCCGGAACTTGTCGGCAAGTCGGCAACGTTTATAACCGATGTCTACGGAGGCTCATCAACAAGAAAAGCCAATCTGCTCGCAAAAACAGGAAGCGGATACATGGAAACTCTTTACCCGAACGCTGAAAAGGAAGGCTTTGTGGATTTATACGTCGCATCGGTTGAACCTATCGACGATAAATATTATGTCTATGTCTCTTCATTGGCAGGAACGTTTGAAGATGTTCTGACGCCCGTTTTAAATCAGACGAAGTAGACAAATATTTTTTTTTATAAAATGAGTTTTTCAAATAGCGGAAATTTTTAAGTTTCTTAGTTGAGCAAGACTTAAAATTAGAATCTTCAAAAAAAGTTATTTAGAGCATTCTGTTCAGAGACTCAATCTCTGCACGGTCAATGCCTTCGATACCTGCGAAAAGTGCCTCGATTTTGTCTCCGGCTCCTTCCTCGTCCTCGGTAATCATTGCGATTTTTATTGATGAAAGACCAAATCCGATAGGCTCGACTTTCATATCCTGAATACCCGGGACTTTTGCTTTGATGTCATCCTGAAGCTTCTTCATATCAACTTCGGGCGACTCAGGCATAATTTTTAAAATAACTGCAACTTCACCCATGTTCACGGACCCTCAAAGCCGCACTTCGGGCAGGTGTATTTTACGCTCTGTTTTCTGCAGTATGCACAGCGGTAGATTGTTTCTCCACAGTCAGGGCATTTAAACTCTGTTGCTCCGCGTTCTGCAAGCGGGGCATTGCATGATGTACATTTTATTGATGCCATACGATTCCTTATTTTATTGGTGTCGTATCGTTATAAACGTGTGGCTTGTTCTATTGCAAAAGCTATCTCACCGTTAACTCTGCCGTTTGCAATCCTCACGTCTACGCCTTTTTTTTCTGCGAACGAAAATATAAATTCATCAATTACACCGCTTGCCGAAAGCGTTTCAGAATAATCCGCGCTCACGGATTTTACCAAAATAAGAGGTGCATTAAGTTCCGATGCAGCCCAAGCGGCAATTGAATCCGATGTAACTTCCCAAGAATGAGGGAGCGGGTCGCGCTCTTTTAAAATTTTGTACGGAAGAAAAATTGAAATTCCATCGTCAAACGATAATTTTTTCGTTACCCGAAAACCGAACGTAGAAAGGTATCTGCCGAATCTGTCCATTGCAAGAATCGCGTTCCAGTGACTTGTATTATCATCTTTTTCTGCTTCCCTTACGAAGTCTGCGAACGGACCGCCTCCCGGAATTATCAAAACAGGTATATTTTCAGAAATTTGAGACAGCACAGGCTTTGAAACATCAATCAGACTTCCGCCTATCTTTAAAACGATTCCTTTTGCATGCATTTTGCAGTCACAAATTGTATTACTTCATAAATATTAATGAAGCCTATGTATAAATTATCCGCAGTTCTGCTTCTTCTAATTCTCTTATCAACGCCCGCTTCGGCAGGCTGGGTAATCTCTGAGTTCTGCCCCGACGGATTTGCCTCAGGGGACGGAGACGAATATTTTGTTCTTGAAGGCTTGGGCAGTCTTTCCGAAATTTCTGTTTCGGACGGGGAAGGAACGCTGACTTTTCCGTCATCATCTTCAAGTGGAAAAATTATTGTTGCGCGCAGTGCCGAAGCTTATTATTCGGTTCATTCATCTTATCCTGACTTCGAAATAACAGACAGCTCGACAAAAATTCCAAACGTTATCAAAAACGGAAAATTTCAGATGGCAAACTCTGACGATGAATTAATTCTGAGCGTCGGAGGAGCTGCATCTCAAAAAGTTTCCTGGCCTGAAGACGTAAAATCATCAAACGGAAGAATCCATATTTATGAAAACGGCGTCTGGGATAAACGTGTTTTAAAAATCGGTCAAAGCAGATTTACCCCTCAAACGTTCACAGCCGATTCAGCGGTTCTTTTTGTATCGCCCGACTCTTCGTATAAGGAAGTCATAGGTTTCATGGACGATGCGGATTATAAACTGCTCATCTCAATGTATGAATTTACAAGCTCGGATATAGCACTTGCCGTTTCAAATGCATGCCGGCGCGGTGTTTCTGTAAAAATTCTTATGGAAGGCGGACCTGTCGGTGGAATCTCAGAAGAAGAGAAGGGCGTGCTGAATTATCTGACGAAGTCGGGTGCTTCTGTTTACACAATAGAAAGCACATCTAAACTTCCGGCAAGATACAGATATCTTCACGCAAAATACGCTGTAGCAGACGATGGGGCAGTTCTCATAACTTCTGAAAATTTCAAAGAATCGGGTATACCAAAAACAGATACACGCGGAAACAGAGGGTGGGGTGCAGTGATTTACGACAGAGAAGTCGCGGATTATTTTTCAAAAGTCTTTACTTCAGATATTTCTGGCTATGACATTTACGAATACGAACTCAGCGGAGAAACTCTGCCTGATTCGTGGTCTGACGTTTCTGCAGGCGCAATTTTCGATTCAAAAACTGTCTATAACGTGAATGTTACGCCTGTGATTTCTCCCGACACAAGCTATCTTGTTGAAGACCTAATAGGTTCATCGAAGATTTCGCTTGATATTCAGCAGGCTTACATATCGAAGTATCCGGATTCTGAAAACGAATGGATTGCCTCTGCAATAAACACAGCAAAGCGCGGAGTAAATCTCAGAGTAATGCTTGACGGAATGTATTACAACACAGAAGACGACGCAGACAACGATGAACTTATCGCGTCGCTCAACAGGCTCGGACTTGAAAATGTTTTCGCGAAGCTGATGAATCCCGATGAATCAATTACGAAACTGCACAACAAGGGCGTGATTTCAGACGGGAGATATGTACTTATTTCTTCAATCAACTGGAATTACAATTCGCCGAACAATAACCGAGAAGCAGGCGTAATCATCGAAAGTGAAGAGGCAGCAGAGTATTTTACAAAAGTTTTCAACTATGATTTCAGCGGCGTCAGAACAGATTTTGTTTCGGCAAGAATCGGTATAGATTTTCGTCTGATAATTGCCTCGGTTATTTTAACTGTGTTCGTTTCGGCTTTGATAATTCGAAAAATAAAAAAATAGTTGTGAGGTGTTTAATTGGAATGTATCAGGCGGAAGCTGCTCTTTGAGCGACTGCCGACATCTTCGGCTGATAGATGGCCTGACGGGCGTCACGGAAGTTAAACTTCTCTATTATCAGACCGTTTTCTTTCAGACGTCTAAGGGCGTATCGAACTGTTCGAGGCGCAAGCCCCGTTCCTAAGACAATATCCTTGTGTGTCTGAGAACCTGTACGCTCCAGTAATTGGAGAATCGTTATACACGATTGGGGCATGTTTGTTCTTTGCATACTAAATAATTGTCATTGATACTATATATAGTTTCTCTAGTTTGTTCGTGTGTTTACGAATTAATTTATGGCAACGCCCGAATTCGTTCTGAATTATCAAAACAAACTACTGAACAGAGCAGACAAAGAAATTAAAACTCTACAGAGCATATTATATTGAAAATGGAGTTTGACATAAATCAGGTTTATCCGCCGTCCGAAGATACGTTTCTTCTGATTAAGGCAGCTCTTGCGGAGGTTAAACCAAAAGATTCTGTTATCGAAATCGGGTGCGGGAGCGGTGCGGTAATTGAAAGTCTGAAGTGCAGAGCGCGCTATGTTCTGGGTGTTGACATTAATCCGCACGCAGTCTATTTCACGAACAAAAAAGGTGTGAACGCCGTACGTTCTGATTTGTTCGGCTCAATCAGCGGTCTCTTTGACCTAATTCTTTTTAATGCCCCGTATCTTCCAACCGAAAAGGATGAGAAATTAAACGACTGGCTTGAGTATGCTCTTGACGGCGGAGAAAACGGTCGCGAGGTGATTGAAAAATTCTTGCCGCAGGCAGTATCTCATCTTACAAGATACGGTAGGATTCTTCTGCTGATTTCATCGCTCACGGGACTGTCAGAAATTAATTCTCTTTGTAAAAGCATGGGACTGATTTCTCTGGTTGTCGAGCAGGAAAAAATGGAAGACGGTGAACTGCTTTACGTTTTGAGAATTACAAGGGATTTATGTTCAATCTAAAAAAATAAAAATCAGAGGGCCGCTCTGATAAACTCATCGGCTTTTGCAAGAGCCTTGCTTATTGCCGAGGCGTCTGCTCCGGCACCCTGAGCAAGATTTTCTTTTCCTCCGCCTTTTCCGCCGAGTTCCTTGCAGACCTCTGAAACAAGTTTGCCTGCATGAATCTTCGGTGAACCGGAAGCCGCGACAACTCCGATTCCATCTGCTGCTGTTATTAAAACAGCAACTCCGCCGCGGGCTGAAATTGCTCCGGCGACTGTTACAAGTTCCTTGCGCGAGACATCAACCTCTTTCATAACGACTTCAACTCCGTTAATGTCTGTGCCTTCAATTCTTGAAAGTTCAAGCTCGGCAATTTTTGCTCTCAGCTTTTCGATTTCTTTTCTCTGGTCTTTCCACTCGTTGAAGAATCTCTCAACCGAAGACGGAAGATTTTCCGTCTGAACAGACAGAGTTTCAGCCGAAGTGTTCACAAGCGACTGAATATGCTGCATAGCATCAAGAGCTGCGAAACCGCAGGCGAATTCGATTCTTTCAACTCCGTCCTGAATGTGTTCAAGGCGGAGAAGTTTTATTGTACCTATCTCTCCTGTAGTCTGGCAGTGTGTTCCTGCACACGCCTGAACCTCAGCGCCCATCTGCACAACACGAATCTCTTTTCCCGGAGGAACTCCTCCTTGATAAAGAGCGAACCCGAACTTCTGCTCAGCCTTAACTCTCGGCTCAATTTTAATCATAACCGGGAGGTTCTCCATCACAAGCTTGTTTGCGATGATTTCAATCTCGCGCATCTGTTCCGGCGTGATATGTGTATAGTGTCTGATGTCAAGACGGGCAGTTTCCGTTGAAAGCTGTGAACCTGCCTGATGAACATGAGGACCGAGAACTTCTTTTGCCGCACGAATAACCATGTGCGTTCCGGAGTGATGACGCATCAAAGCCCAGCGGCGTTCTTCATCAAGAACTCCCTTTACTCTGTCGCCGCGTTTCAGACCGCTGACATCCTTTACTTTGTGGAGAATTACGTCGCTGTATTTCACAACGGATTCAACCCTTGCCATATCGGATTTTGTGATGAACATACCCGTGTCGCACGGCTGTCCTCCTCCTTCGGGGTAGAAGAGTGTTGCGTCAAGCACTACAAAGTCGTCGATGATGTCGAGGATTATTGCCTCAAACTCCATATCCGCGGGGCGCTCGTAGTAGCACTTGCGTGTTGCCGGAAGTTTTGAAAGTCTCTCGTCATATTTTGCGAACGGTGAGACAGGCTTTTCTCCTTCGTTTTCAGAGTGCATATCCGCAATCTGCGAATCGAAGTCGTCGGGGATATCGAATTTTGCGCCCGTCTCAGACAAAATTTTGCCCATTAAGTCTACGGGTATTCCATGTGAATCGTAGAGTGTGATTAACTCTGAAAGCGGAACGGGCTCATTCTTCTTGACGTAAGTCTGACCAAGTCTTTGAACAGTTCTTGTTCCCCTCTCGATAGTTGCGTTGTATTTATCGACTTCGCGTGCGACAATGTCTCTGACGACGTCTGTTTCCTGCTCAAATTTATTCAGACCGATTGTTGCCATCTGCTTGACGATTAAATCTCCGAGGTCAATGTCGAGTTTTAAGTCCTGCATCATTCTGATGCTTCTGCGGAGAACAAGGCGGGCTAAGTATCCTTCACGAACATTTGAAGGAACGATTAAATCGCCGAGCATGTAGGCAAGACATCTTGTGTGGTCGCACAGAGCGTAGACTGATTCCATCGGAACGATAATTTCTTCAAGCTTCCTGACGGAGATTCCTGTTGCGTCTGCGACCTGCGAACGAAGTTCTGAGATTTTTTCTCCTCTGATGTCCATCAGTCCTGCAAACTTTGCGTTGAGTCCGAGGATGTTTTCGATTTCGGGGTTGTCGAGGTAATCCTCCATGTGCGCTTCGTTAAGTATTTCGGGGATTAGTTCAGGGAACACTGCGTCGTATGCTGTAGGTGTTCCATACGAAGCCCATGTAAATCTTTCAAGTCCGTATCCTGTATCGACGATTCTTAAAGGCATTTCGTAGTAGTCTTTGCCGTCAATCATCACCTGCGGTTTTCCGGAATTCTTTCTTGAGAGGTTCATGAAAACGAGTGTTGCGACTTCAAGACCGCCCATTAAAACTT
Organism: Methanocorpusculum sp.; assembly: GCA_030539595.1. GTDB lineage: Archaea > Halobacteriota > Methanomicrobia > Methanomicrobiales > Methanocorpusculaceae > Methanocorpusculum. The sequence goes on from JAUNXW010000040.1 coordinate 11,388, forward strand.
CTACGCTTGCTCCTGCGTTTCCTCCGCCGAACCAGGGATTTTCCTTGAAGGTTAGGTTGTTGATGTCTCCGCCTATAGAACTGACGAATCCGCTGCAGAGTTCAAGGCATCTGTCTTTCCAGTAGACAGGATGTTCGTCTGTGTTGAAGGCGTGGTGTGCCATCATTTCAAAGCAGGTGAAGTGTCTTCCCGAACGTCCGACGTTGTCAAGGTCGTTGAGACGAATACAGGGCTGTGAAATTGTGAGCGGGTTTGCGGGCGGCGGACACATACCCGACGTTACAAACGGCTGAAAGTCTGCTATTGAGGCTATGGTTAAGTATATGTCGTCTCTCCAGCGGGCTGCTACCGGGTATCTGTCGATTCTTGTGTGTCCGTTCTTTTCAAAGAAGGAAAGATACGCTTCACGCATTTCAGGCAGAGTGTGTTTTTTAAATATGGGGTGCTTAATGAACTGATAAGGTTCGCACGGAGCGTCGCCGCAAACCTCACGGTTTGGGTCAAGCGTCCAGAAAGGGCTTCCGCATTTTTTACATATTTTGCGGACGTATCCGTTTTCTTTGAAATAATCTAACTGGTATTCTTCTTCTAACATTGTATTCCCCGAAGTGAATATTCTATACTTATTGGAGTGTCGACTGTATATAGGTTGAGTTTTCAGCAGTTATTGTGAGGCTGCTAAATAGCTGAAACCTTTAGGTTTCTTAGTTAAGGCGAGATGCTTTAGCATCTTTAGCTGAGCAAGTCCCGGACTTGCGAGCAAACA
>JAUNXW010000171.1 GCA_030539595.1 Methanocorpusculum sp.
AACGCTTTAGCGTCCTCAGCTGAGCAAGTTGAAGACTTGCGAAGCGAAGCCCCAAGTTAGTTGAAATAAAACTAATCAATAAAAATTTGTACTGCATCGAAAAGATTTAGTATAAGTTTTCGTGGTGCAACGAAATGTGTACACACCACAACAGAAAACTTATACTAAATCTTTTTGAAGCAATACAACTCAATAAAAATTAGCGAAGTCTTGGATAAACGAAAGCGAAGCCACAAGTTAGACAGAATAAATTTAAAAATTCTATGGTATCTCGCCGAATAATTTACAAGAAGAGCAAAAAATAAATTGAACACATGTCGGAAAGTAAGTTCGTCTGGTGCGGGTGATAAACACCACTCGCGTCATAAATGACGCTCGTGGAGCGGGGGAAGTTCGCTGACGCGAATTCCCCCACCCCGAGCCGCTCAAGCCGCGGCGGGCTGTTATGGGGGGTAAGACAAAACAAAAATCAATAAAAAAAAGCATCTGCTCAAATAAAAACAATCACAAAAGGAGATGATACCGACTTCCCTCACGGGCTTGGCGGTTAATGACTCCGCCGTCGGTTCATCATCACAAACCTGTTAACATAATTTTATTGGCTTTTTGTGTATATATCCCTTTCCCATGGGATATTTTTAAGTACAGTATAAAGTAAAGAGGTAGTGAACCTCATTTACTTTTTGTTCATTTTGTGCAAATCGAAGATTTGCCAAATTTGCAAGTTTTCAACTTGCAAACCAGTCCAATCCACTCCCGTATTTCCACGGAAATCCGGATTAAGATGAGAACCGAAATTAACAGGTTCATGATGATAATATCACCTCCCTTTTTTTTATTTACCGGTTCATTACACCGGCTCAATAAGATAGGTCGGCGATTATAATATAATTTCTGACTGCAATTTGATAGCTTTTCACTCAAAAATATTCTATTTTCTCGTGACGCATCAAAGCCTTAGTCGCTAAAACTCTCTCGGCAAAATCATGTTTTTTCAAAAAAATAATTTATAATTAACGAGCAAATAATAATCTACTGATTCACAGAAGATAAATCAAAAATCATACGCATTTTAATCACCCTGCATCACAAAATCCCCTCACACAAACCCAGCGTGACTGTAACGCCCGAACAATACAAAAGACGACAAAAAAAGAATATTCAAGATGTCTTCATATCTTGATTCTTCGCTGACTTACACAGACGGCTTTTAAGCCTCTTTCTGCGAAGGTTAAGGTGTTTCATCGTCTGAAAATAACTCTGACTTCTGCGAACAATCCTCAAATCATAAAAATAAGCTCAAAATGGGGTTATTTTCAATCACCCATGAGCAGAGAGTTAAAATCTGACGTGCCTATCGGATGAAATATCACACCAAAACAAATATAGACACGAACGCGACCCGTACTTGCAAGCACTCAATACTTGCTCGACTAAGGTCGCAAGCGACCCGTACTTCAAAATTATTTTCCCTGTGTGTATCTAATATAATTCACATTGTTGGTGACCGCAATATGCAGAATAAAAAAAATAGCAAAAACTCACCGTTTCTTGCGCCCGTTCCTTTTTACTGGTGCGACAAATGCCACACGCCTGTAATGGGCAAACTCTGCTCGTGCGGAGAAAAAACGCGTGCTGTTTCGGTAACACCGCCGGGAGATGTCAGACCCGCATTCGAGCGTGACAGAAAACTCGTCAACAAACTATTTGAAGAACAGTTCGGTGTCCCGCTAATTCCCGAAGGTCACCTCGCGCTCTTAAACAAAGTCCCGGACGAAGACAGAATGGAAGAAATAATTCTCGGCGGGGCTGTGGTCTGTGCAATAAGATACATCCCAAGCGAAGAACGCTGGGAAGTTCTCCCAAGAGAAGCCGCCGCTGTTTACGTCAAACCGACAAAGCGTGTAATCAGAGTAAACGCAGAAGCGGCTCAGTACATAAAAGACGGCAGCAGTGTATTAATGCCAGGAGTTACCTATGTCTCACCGGAAATAAAAATCGGTGACGGCGTTTTTGTAATTTCTGATGAAGGCGAATGCGTTGCAGTCGGCAGAGCAAAAATGTCTTACGAGGAGACGGTGGGCGCTGTCAAAGGACAATTGGTCAGAACCCGCAGAACAATGAAACCCAAAGTTGACGCAAACCCGTCGACTTGGGATGACGCCATTCGTGCCAACAATAATATTCTCAACCTCTACGAGTCGAAGTCGATAGAATTTATAAAAGACGTCATCTCCAAAAATCCGGGGGTAACCCCCACAATATCTTATTCCGGCGGAAAAGACAGCCTTGTTACACTCCTGATTACATTGAAGGCAGGGCTTAAACTCCCGATGATTTTTGCAGACACAGGACTTGAATTCCCGGAAACACTTGAGAACGTCAAAAAAATTTCGGAACTCTACGGGCTTGAACTAATTGAGCGCTCGGGTGAACGCGGCTTCTGGGAAGGATTTGAAACCAACGGACCTCCCGCAGTTGACTTCCGCTGGTGCTGTAAAGCCTGCAAGCTTACACCTGTTAAAGAGCTGATAGATGAAACATGGGGCGAGGCAATTTCATTCATCGGTCAGAGGAAATTTGAGTCGGCAAAGAGAATGCAGAGCCCAAGAGTATGGCGCAATAAAAATGTCCCCTGTCAGATTTCGGCAGCTCCGATTCAGCACTGGACGGCAATGCACGACTGGCTTTATCTCTTCAGAGAGAAAGCCGCCTACAACCCGCTTTATGAAATCGGTCTTGACAGAATCGGGTGTTTTATGTGCCCGTCATCAGACATTGCCTGTATGAAAGATATTGAAACGCTTTACCCAGAGAAATGGGCTGAGTGGGAGACAAAACTCAAAGCTTGGGGAGACGCTCACGGAAAATCAGCGGACTGGGCGTCGAAAGGGCTGTGGCGTATTAGAGATAAAAACGAAGAAGATGAGGATATAGAAGGACATTTCTAATCTGCATGGAATTTACTTTATTTTTTCCTCACTCAACTTTCTGCACAGAACAAGCCGCTCCGCACGGCTCTTTTT
>JAUNXW010000172.1 GCA_030539595.1 Methanocorpusculum sp.
GTGAAACGAAATGTATCAGCATCGTAACCGAAAACATATACTAAATCTTGTCCAACTAATTTGATCAATGTTGGACATGTCACTACTGATTGATGATAATCAACTGCGTAACCCCTATGAAAAAATGTTTACCTCGTCAGAGGCATATTCCACGAAGTCTCATTCTCAAGCACAAACTCCCACTCGTCACGGCAGTCAAAACCTGCGTTCCAGACCTCCTCAAGAATTTTTTTATCGGCTGAAAGCGAATACTCATTTATTGCCGCAACAATTTCTTTATCGAGACAGCCGTCATGCTGTTTTTCTCCGTTGTGAGGACCTCGCTTAAATCCTCCGCCTACCGGGTCGCAGGAAACAAAAACATCCGCATCGAGCAGAACTTTTACAGCAGACCATAAATAAGGAGGTCTGAAAGAACCTCTCTGCCAATATTTTTCAAGTTCTGTTCTGCCCTGAACAGTACATAAATTCATAGAAATCATATCCGCGTAAGGCGCGACATCTTTTATCGAAGAAGCCATATCATCCATCGCCTCCTTTTCTGTTAAGAAAAGAGGTTTCATCAAAAGATATGCCTTAACGGAAACGCCCGCATCGTGCGCAGTGTCTGCGGCTTTGATGAAGTCTGCAAAATTATTTCCCTTGTCGATAGACTTCTCGCGAATCTCATCGTTTGTAGTCTCAAGACCAATGGCAACTGTAAGCGGGTGAGGCTGACCTGCATCAAGAGTTTTCAAAAGCCGCGAAAGTGCATCCTCAGTCACATACTCACAGCGTGATTCTGCAACAAGAGGCTTTCCTCTGAAAAATTCACCGAATGTATCGAGGACTTCAACAGGGACTTCATTTGGGTCAAAAACACTTCCCGAAGTAAATATTTTACCGAGCTGATATTCTTCCGGCTTGAAATTTTCTCCTAGCCATGACACTTGGGCTTTCATATGGGCTATAAGTTCGTCGCGACCGCAATTATTGCGGTCATTTTTGTAACCGCACATTCTGCATCTATTCCATGAACAGCCGCCGGAAAGAAAAATTGCCGTCAGTGTTGAATTAACTTCGCCGAAATATCTGTCCTGACCTTTCCACGAAGCAAGAGGCTTTATTGGTCTTTCCATTTACTCAGCTCCGTTGTATGAGCGAATTACATTTTCGTAAATCTCGACACAGTTTTCAAGCTGTGTTCTCCTTACTCTTTCATTTAAGCCGTGCATACAGTCAAGTTCTCCGGGACCGTATTCAATGGCATTGAAACCAGCAATGCGAAGAGCTCTCGCATCAGATGCTGCCCACTGAACCATCGGCTTTGACTCAATTTTGTAAACTCTGCCGACTGCATCGCATGTGGTTTTTACAAGGAAAGAATCGGGTGTTGTAATCGAAGCGTTTGCTTCTGTAAGCACATTCAATTTAGCACTCTTTGGAAGCACTCCTCTGATTTCATTTATAATGTTGTCGCAGTCCGCACCCCACGGCAGTCTCATATCCATTGACAGAGAACATTTTTGAGCTACGATATTCACGCGTTCCCCTCCTGAAATTATTCCCGGGTTATACATAATATGTTTGAAAACAGGTGTTAAGTCCGCACCGTACAATTCGTTAGAGACGTCTATAGAATTCTCAATTATTCTGTCAATTTCAGGCACGTTATAAACTCTTTCGTGAATTTTATCCACACAGTGTATGAAATCCATTGCCTGAGTAACCGCGCTTATTCCAAGCACAGGATAAAGCGATGAATGCCCGGGTTCTCCGTTGAATTCAACGTCGAAGCGGCAAACTCCTTTTTGACCGATACAAGGAGCTTTCGCAGGTGTGGGTTCTGCAATAAGGCAGTCGCACTGGTGAATTAATTTTTTGTCGAGAAGGTGACGCATTCCGTATTTACCTCCCCCTTCTTCGTCGCAGACAAAAGCAAGAGAAGGAAGTTCCTCTCCGCTGCCGGCAATTTTTTCAACCGCCGCAAGAATTGAGGAACACCCGCCTTTCATATCTGTTGAGCCTCTGCCGTGAACAAATGTTTCATCTATTTTTCCTGAGAAAGGGGGTATATCCCACCCTTCATCAATTGCTGGAACCACATCGATGTGTCCTGCAAGAAGCAGTTTTTTTGACTGGTCTTTTGAGATTACGTTTGTGTGTCCGTTTGGACATTCAATTAATTCAGATGGAACTCCAACGGATTCCATGAAGTTATAAATATATTCGGCAACTCCTTTAGTAATTCCGGGCGGGTTCTCGCTTTTTATTTTTACTAAGTCTGAGCAGATTTTTGAGACGTCCATTTTTATCACTGTGATTTTTTGAATTCGGCAAAGAGTTTTCCAAGAGCTCCTTCAGGATATATTGAGCGAAGCATTTTTATTGAGAATAAGTCGTCTGCCATGTCGCGGAAGAACTGCGGAGGCAGGGGAGTTTTTGAGTTGCGGTCAAGGATTATTCTAAAACCCATGTATCCGGCATCTTCGTCGGTGTCATAAACCAGCTGCCAGAGAATGGGTGTCTCTTCAAACATTTCTTTGTTGTTGTCGCGAAGCCACATCATAAATTTGGGGAACAGTGCATTGTCTCCGCATTTTGCGTCGTCAACTCTTTTGCGAAGATATTCGGCAGTCATCACGCATTTTATTGAGTCGGTGCTGTAGGCAAGAGCCGACAGGGTGTAGTCCAGATGGGCAATGGTGTCGATAAAGTAAAAGTAAAGGACAGGATCCATGTCCGACGGAGTTTCGAGTATTAACGATTTTGAGTAGAGGTAGTTTATTTCTTTATCGTAATCGTTTGCCTGAGGTATCATACTAATTAGTTTGGCGTCAGAGTGAATAAGAGTTGTTGATTACTGCAAGTAAAATAATGGGTATTCTGATTAATTTAGATTAGATAATTCACTATTGGGAATACGTATGCAGTCTGATTACTATTATGGCTTCAAATTGATTAAAAATAGTCTGTATTTGGCCTTGTTTTTGTGATTTGAACAATATTAACAGAAATCAACGGCAATCTCAAACGTT
>JAUNXW010000173.1 GCA_030539595.1 Methanocorpusculum sp.
CACCTAGATATACAATTTTTGAGCTGTATCTGTTCTTTCCGTAGTCGGAAGCGCTGAAATTGCTTGCCATTCGTGTAACCTCCAAAATTTTGATTTTTGATGTGAAACCAAAAATCGGAGATCACGGGTATCTGGCTATGGCACTTTGCCAAAAGATTGAGTACATAAAAGCCCTTTCCAAGCGGTAAGCCGGGAAAGGACTTTCTAACATCGTATGAAGGCGTAAACAGGCAACAAAAAAGCACCGTATGTTAACAAGACAGAGTTAGCCTCTTATCTTGTCTTCATACGGTGCTTGGGAAGTCACGGTATAACCGGCTCCGCTTACGCGTTACAAAGTTTATCTGTATTCAGTTGTGTGCTTCCGACGCTCCCGCGACAGACGGTATTGCTTGTATCTGCCGTATCCGCGCTGACGACGGAAGTAGGCAAGGCTGACGACCATGTTCGCTTTGCACTTCTGGCATTTCACCCGGAGATGGCCGGAGGCGTCCGAAAAAATCCCGTCTATGGGATAATCGCAGTAGGGACAGTTTAACTCTCGCTCCTCCAGTTCGGAGCATTCCTCAAAGGAAATGGACAAGTGCCGTTTCTTTTCATCCGAAATCGGCTTGACCACAAATTTCGGCGGTACATTTGGTTTCACTGGCTGTCACCGCCTCCCGCAAGGTGCTTGACAATGAATTCTGAAAGATCGTGTTTCTCCAGCAGACCGTATTTGCGAAGCTGGATCAACAAAGCCGAATGTGAAACGCCGAGCATGGCAGCCATGTGATGCAGGGCGGTTTTCGTCTTTGGGTGGAAGACCCCATCTCCGTACACGGGAATCAGTTTATCACGGTGATACTTCTTCAGTGCCGCATTTATCATGGTTGGTGTCATCAAAATAGTTGCTCCCATGGCAGTTGCCTGCGACTCGGCAAAAGTCAACCGTTCGCGTAGATCTTCTGTTGTGTAGCTGCGCTCGCTGTCATGGAGCGTATCGAAGCAGGCAGACTGCTGGGTAGGATCGGTGAGGAAAATCAGCTTGTGTCCCACTTCATGGGCAAGAGCAAAGCGTCGCCGCGTTTCTTCCTCCGAGCGAAGCAGAAACTTGTCCAGAACAACGGTATCCTTGGGAAAGATAAGTAACGTTGGCTCCTTGTCCCGATAAACAGCGAGAGGACGAATGCCATCTGAAAGAAAAGCGATTTTATCCTGCTCCTTTTCCGCCAGTGCCTCATAGGTTACTGTCAATCCAATATGGCGGGCAATGCCATCAATGTCCACCATCTTAGGCGGCGATCCGCCGCTGAAATGCTGTACCAAACCTTCTGCAATTTCGACGATTTCCTTATTTGAAATATATACCTGCATCCTGATTCCTCCCCGCTCCCGTAGTTATAGAGCTTTTATCACATGCTGCGCGACTCCCTGGATGTAGCACTCTTTTGTCAGGATGTCATCCATATCCTTATTCTCCGGATGGAGCCGGACGCAGCGTTTTTTCTTGTCTATGTAATATCGTTTCAGGGTCGTTTCGTTGTTTACCAATGCAACAACAATATCGCCCTCATCCGCTGAGTTTTGTTTTCGGACAACCACCATATCGCCCGGCTCAATACCAGCTTCAATCATTGAGAGTCCCTTTGTGCGAAGAATAAAAAAATCTCCTTTGCCAAAAAGAGCAACCGGTAATGGGATGTATTCCTCGAAGTTTTCCTCTGCATACTCCGGTGTGCCACAGGCAATCTTACCGAGAATGGGAACACGGTTCATCTCCGGCGTGGAAGGAACAGAAGAATTGACGGTGATCTCCCTGCCATATCTGGTAATCATTCCTCGCTGCTCCATTTCGGACAGATATTTGAACACATTGCTCTTTACCGTGCCAACAGCATCAGCTATCTCGTTCATGGACGGAGTTCTGCGATAATCAAATTGATATGACTCAATATAGTCACAAATGTCTTTCATCCGCTGCACGTTTTTCACCATTGGGAACGCCTCCTTGTTAGAGAACGCTTCGTTCTCTCTGCGAGGATATTATAGCAAAAGGCTGTCCCTTTATCAATGGGTTTTGAGTAAATGAAAACGGGCTGGTCGTTTTAGCGACCAGCCCGTTCAAAAGAGGCTTTATTTACATAGATTTTTACTGATAGACTTATGCGCTATCAAGGGCTTTTGTCAGGTGTTCCTTATATGCGGCCACGATATGCTTCGGTGAAAGTATCTTAAGCTTTCCTGCATAGGTGAATATCCAAGCGAAAAATGTTGGGCTGCAAGACGCTTCAACGGTTGCCTTGAAATGCTCACGATCCATTGTCTTTGTCTCAACCTTATCCCCGAAACGGTCAATTATGGCTTTCATAAGGCTGTTTTCGCAAAGCAGTTCGACTGTGCAGCACTCAGCATCGTACATCATGAAGACCTGTCGGCAAAATTCGTTGATATTATAGTCCTTCGGTTTCTTCAGGGCAGGCTGATCCGACAGTTCGGGTCTATACATCCTATCTACGCGGAACTTCACGACCTTACCGTGGCTTTCGGAAAAGCCAAAGACATAGTAGCTGTCGTTGCTCCATACTAAGTCGTAGGGAGAAAAGTGGTAGATTTGACCATCGTGCTTAAACACTTTTTTCTTTTCAGGCGTGTACTCGTAATACTTGAATATTACCTGCTTCTTCTCATTTATGGCGGAATAGAGCAGATCAACGATATAGTATACATTCTCATTCGTTGTTTTCACACGACCGTCTATGTATAACTGGCGCTTGAGCTCTCCAGCTTGAAAGGGGCTCGCCATACCTGTCAGCTTTTTGATGAGTGACTTGCTTTTTTTCGGAGAGATAAACTTCGCAGCCTGCACCGCATCCACAAGCATTTTTAACTCAGGTAGCTCCAGATCCCGTTCACCGATAAAATATTGATTCTGGCGGCTTTTATTACAGATGATATCATAACCGTACTCCTGAAGCTGTCCTATGTCATCAGCAACTGTTTTTCTACCGGCAGAAATACCAATGTCAGCCA
>JAUNXW010000041.1 GCA_030539595.1 Methanocorpusculum sp.
AGAATACTTAGTCTAAATCTTGTCCAACGGATTTAATCACGATTGGACAAGCTCATGTGTGCCGGAGCTTTTACAGATTCATCACCTCTTCTTATGTAGGCAATTTTTCTATCTTCATGCGAGTAGTAATATGGCGGGTAATTACCTTTATCGACATATATGATAATGAATGTTTTTCTATTTTCCTTTACGGTCTCTATTTCGTATGATGCAGGCGGTTCAATTCGTGTGTTTATGAGTGTACGTGCTTTTTCAACTACCGAATCAGTATTTTCGGACAGACCGACGGGTTCTTTATCTGAATCTCTGACACCAACTATTATTGTTCCGCTTTTTGTATTGGAAAATGCTGAGACTGTTTTTAGCCAACTCACCGGTTTTGGAGAGTTGAGATTCTCCTTGAATTCGATGGTTGTGGTTTCAGCATTGAGATAGTCTGATATATGCATGATATATTTATTGTATTTATGTTGCTCATGATAGATGATTTATCTGTTGATTCATAACGAGTTTGTCCAACGGTTTCACATAACGATTGGACAAACTCTTAAAAGTACCAAAAACTCTAAATTAAATATCTCTAAAAACAATAGAAATAGTAATGACCGACAATATCAAAGAAGATGCCGAAAATCTCCCATACGACCCGGAGACTTTAAGGCGCATAAACGAGCACCCATGCTACAGCCTGAAAGCAAAACACGCTTTCGGAAGATGCCACGTGGCAGTAGCTCCCAAATGCAATATCCAGTGCAACTACTGCGTCAGGGACTTTGACTGCGTAAACGAATCAAGACCGGGCGTCACAAGCATGGTCTTAGACCCGACAACGGCCCTTGAACGAATCGACGAAGTCGTTGAGAAAATGAAACACATAAAGGTTGTCGGAATCGCAGGACCGGGCGACCCGCTCGCAAACGAAGAAACCTTTGAGACACTGAAACTCGTTCACGAAAAATACCCCGAGACAATTCTGTGCATAAGCACAAACGGTCTCCTTCTCCCGGATAAAATCGACGAACTCACAAAATACGATGTGAGAAACCTAACCGTCACACTCAACGCAGTTGACGCATCAGTCGGCGAAAAGATTTACTCCTTCGTTGAATATGACGGCAAAAAATATCACGGCCGGGAAGCCGCCGAACTTCTTCTTGACCACCAGATGAAAGGAATAGAAGAAGCTGTCAAACGCAAGATGCTTGTTAAAATCAATACAGTCTACATACCAGGAGTAAACGACAAGCATATCCCTGAGATCGCCAGAAAAGTCGGCGAGATGGGCGTTTTCAACTTCAATATTATCCCGCTCATACCTCAATATAAATTCAAAGATATTGTTCCGCCGACCGCACAGGAAAAGGAAAAGATGCATGAACTCTGCGCACCTTACGTCAGACAGATGAGACACTGCCAGAGATGTCGTGCGGACGCTGTGGGACTTCTCGGCAAAGATGTCCAAAACGAATTCGGCTGCTGCGGAAAAGGCGACGGCTCGGGCGGTAAATGCGGCGGAATCAGATAATAATTTTTGAATATCTATTTTTTTTGAATGTTGTATGCTCGCTAAATAAAACTCAAGAAGGGCGTACAACATTTTCAAAATAAAACCAACGTCCAACGGATTCACATAACGATTGGGCAAACTCAAATTCAGTCAGTAGCCAGACCTCTACATTAAAAAGGTGTCGAGTAGAATAATAACACATATATGGACTACATCGACCCGATTATAATCATCAGCATATTCGGTGCGGCATGTGTATCATTTTTGTGGCTCAGAGACACAAGAATCTTTTACCGCACAGGATATGAAGGCTACAAAAAAGCCATGTACCGCGGTGTATTATACACAGCTCTTGCATGGCTCGGTGCGGCACTTTGCGGATTAAGGGAAACAGGAACATACACAATGATGTATATAGGAATCGGCTGTGTGCTTCTTGCCCTTTACCTGCACTCAAGAGTTAAAAAGGAAGATGTATGGAAAGGAAACGAATCCGGCTGGACACGGTTCAGCGGACAAGCACCAATAAGAAAGGAGAGAAAATAATTGATACAGAAACCGAGAGGAACAAGGGATTTTCTTCCCAAAGAGATGTCTGAGCGCAGATTTATAGAAAACAAAATGCGCGGCATCGCCAAAAACTTTGGATACGGCGAAGTCGTAACCCCAATGTTTGAAGAACAGGAACTATTCACACTCAAATCAGGCGAGGGAATCATAGGCGAGATGTATGCCTTTGAGGACAAGGGCGGAAGAAAAATCGCGCTCCGTCCGGAAATAACAGCCGCAGTCTCGCGTGCCTACGTAAACGAGGCGCAGGTTGCACCCAAACCTCTTCGCTGGTTCTATTTTGCAGAATGTTTCAGATACGAAAGACCGCAGAAAGGAAGATACAGACAGTTCTGGCAGTTCGGATGTGAACTTATAGGTGCAGACTCTGCCGCAGCGGACGCAGAGGTCATAGCCCTTTCCTATGAACTTCTGAAATGCTCAGGCGTGAGATTTACAATAAAAGTCGGACACTTAGCCCCAATGAAGCACCTCCTTTCAGGGCTTGACGCTTTTGCACAGAAAAAAGTCATGGCGGCTCTTGATAAAAGAGACCTCGACCTCCTGAAAGAAACCCTTGCCACTTTGGAAAAACCCGAACTCTATGAGCCTCTTGCCGGGCTTACAACCGCTCAGACCCTTGATGAAGTCTTTAAAATCACAGGCGACATCCCCGATAAAAACAGAATAATTGAGACATTCAAATACCTTGACGCACAGAATATTCCTTACGTTCTGAACTTCGGAATTGCCCGCGGGCTTGATTATTATACAGGCATGGTCTTTGAGGGATTTGCTGACAACTTAGGCGCAGAAAACCAGATTCTCGGCGGCGGAGTTTATAGGCTCGCTCATCTTTTCGGCGGAAAAGATACTCCATCATGCGGATTTGCAATAGGCTTTGACAGAGTTCTTGTCTCGCTCGGTGAATTTGAGCCGCCGAAAAAGCCCTGCGCTGCTGTTGTCTGCACACCGGAAACGAGAGAGTTCGCGTTATCGGTTGCGGCAGAGTTCAGAAAAGCCGGAATCTGCGCTGTCATGGATTTAATGGACAGAGGCTTTTCCGCACAGCTTTCTTCTGCGATTAAATCCGGCGCAACTCACGCGGTTGTCATAGGCGCAAAGGAAGCTGAATCAAAAACAATAACGCTCAAGAACCTTGAGACATCGAATCAGAAGGAGATGAATATCTCAGAAGCTGTTTCGGAGGTATTGAATGGTATTAGCTGATGAGCTTGCCAAGAAACAGCGAAGTATAAGTGTAGCGGAATTTTTCGAGAAAAACAAACACCTTCTGGGTTTTGATTCTCCGGTTCGCGGAATCATCACCACAGTTAAAGAAGCAATAGACAATTCACTCGACGCCTGCGAGGAAGCACAGGTGCTCCCGGACATTTTAGTGTCTGTTAGAAAACTCGGTAACGATGTTTTCCGCGTGGTTGTCGAAGATAACGGTCCAGGAATTATCCCTGAAAAAATGCCCGCCGTTTACGCGAAGCTCTTATACGGCTCGCGTTTCCATCAGGTTAGACAGAGCAGAGGTCAGCAGGGTATAGGAATTTCAGCCGCAGTGCTTTATGCACAGCTTACAACAGGACGCCCGACAACCGTCATATCAAGGACTGACGCGAAAAGAAAAGCCTGGAAGATGAGCCTTGCTATAAAAACCGAGACTAATGAGCCTGAGGTTTTATCAGAAGAGGAAATAGACTGGATATTGCCGCACGGAACAAGAGTAGAGTTAGAGTTTAAGAGCAGTTCCGGAGCGAAGAAAAAACTTGTTGAGTATCTGAAATATACTTCTATTGTTAACCCGCATGCAAGATTCAGAGTTGAACTCGACGACGAATCATTTGTTTTCGACAGAGTTTCCTCAGAAGTTCCGCCGTGCCCTGTGGCAATAAAACCTCACCCTTACGGTGTTGAGCTTGGCGTTCTAAAGCGCATGGCAGCAGCCTCAGATGCACCTCTGTCTGAATTTCTGAAAGAGAGTTTTTCCAAAGTCGGAGAAAAGACGGCTCAGGAAATCTGTGCATCGTCAGGGCTTAAGCCGACTGAGAAAGCTTCGAAGCTGCCGCTTGAAGCGCTCGGGAAATTACACGATGCTATGCAGACAACAAAAATTCCCGCACCTACGGCGACACAATGCCTTTCACCGATTACGGAAGAACTGATTGTCAAGGGTATGGAAAAAGAGTTTCAGCTTGATTTCATAAAATCCAGAACACGCCCGAGCAGTGTATTCGGCGGTCATTCATTCATCGTCGAGGCGGCAATAGGCTACGGAGGAAAACTCCAGTCTGAAGGAGCGGCAACTCTGCTTCGCTTCGCAAACCGCGTTCCGCTTCTTTATCAGCAGGGTGCGTGCGCAATTACAGACGCGGTTCAGAATGTAAACTGGAAAAACTACGGGCTGTCCCAGCAGGGTTTACCTATTGGTCCTGTTATGATTTTAGTCCACGTCGCAGCAACAAACGTTCCGTTCACAAGCGAGTCAAAGGACGCAATAGCCTCAGTTCCCGAAGTTGAAAAGGAGATAACTCTTGCTTTACAGGAACTCGGACGCGACCTGAAATTATTTTTATCGCGCCGCGACAAAAGCAAACTCGCAGAGGACAGGGCACGTGCAGTATGTTCCGTGATTCCTCTGATTGCAGCCAAAGTCGGAGAAATTGTGGAACTGCCGCCGCCGGATACGTCTCTTATTGAAGGACGCCTGATGAGACGTGTAATACTTAAGAAAAAGACAGGCGACGGAAAAATCATAATCCATGTCGACAACTACACGACAAAAGATCAGGAGGTTTCGCTTTATGACATTTCATCCGACAACGCAGGCGATGCAAGCACTGCGCCGACGTTTGTATCTGAAATGGACGGAGAGTTTACAAAAATCTGGAAGTTCACGCTTGCCTCAGGTGAGTTCTTTGAGGTTTCCTATACAGGAAGCGGCGGAGGAATGATAGACATTCAGGGTATTGCAGAAAATCTTAAAGTGGTGGTGGATTTAGATGTCTGAAACATCGGAGCAAAGAGACTTAACAACAAAGAAACGGCTTATGGAAATCGCTAAAGTCTGGTACGACCAGATGGGCGGCGGAGATATTCCTTCAGTCACGCTTCCTTCACGAACCAAATACAATATCGAATACGATGACAAATCCGAGGTCTGGAAATACGGAGACAAGGAAAGCACAAGAGACGCGAAGTCCGCGAAGTCGGCTATTCATATGCTCAAGATGGCTTACGTTATGTGGTTCATCAAGATGCAGCTTTCCGAGAACCGTTCGTCAACGTTGAGGGAGATGTATTATATCTCGGAAGGCTGGAAGCAGGCGGCTTTCCATGCTCAGAATGAGAGTAACTATCTTGTTGAGGATTTGGAGATTATTACAAATCTTCAGCGCGAGTGTTTCCACATGAGACCGGAAGAGGACGGGGCTTCTATGTTTGGTCCTATTCGTGTCCGCGAAAACACGAGAAGAGGTCCAAAGACTATTCACTGTCAGGATGATGTCGGAGAAGCGGGCTACAATATTCCAAACAACGTAGAAAACGTTGAACTTGTCGACCATGATGCAACCTGCGTTATTGCTCTTGAGACCGGAGGTATGTTCTCGCGTCTTCAGGAGAACGGTTTCGATGAGGAATACAATACGGTTCTCTTCCACTTAAAAGGTCAGCCCGCGAGAGCTTCGCGAAGAATGCTTAAAAGGCTTAACGAGGAGCTCGGTATCCCCGTGATTGTGTTTACAGATGGTGATCCGTGGTCTTACAGAATTTATGCGTCTGTTGCCTACGGTTCGATTAAGGCGGCTCATATGTCTGAGCTTCTGGCTACACCTTCTGCAAAGTTTATAGGGCTTAAGCCGTCGGATATTCAAAGATACAATCTTCCGGCGGATAAATTGTCCGAGCAGGATATTACCGCGCTGAAATCAGAACTGACAGACCCGAGGTTTGATACTGAGTTCTGGAAGAAGGAGATTAATTTACAGCTACAAATGGGGCTTAAGTCAGAACAGCAGGCTTTTGCAAGTCACGGTCTTGATTTCGTTACCAAAGAGTATCTGCCGGATATGCTTTCAGAAGCAGGCGTTCTCAAACGCTGACTTTTTTTAATAATCTTTATCTCCTATTACCGAAAATATTTTGTCAATGAGCATTTATGATAACGTGAGAATTGTCTCTGAGATTCCTTCGGCAAATGATGTTATTCTAATAGCTGGTTTTCCCGGTTCAGGACTTGTCGGAAGCATTGCGGTTCAGTTCTTAATAGATAAGTTAGCTTTCAGGCACATAGGAGATATTGCCGCACCTGATTTGCCGACAGGTTCGCTTGCAGAAATGGGGCTTGCGAGAGCACCCATCAGGCTCTATGAAAAAGACAACATTGTCGCAATAACTTCTGATGTTCCTATTCCTGAGGTTTCATCATATTTTATCGCGGCAGAGGTCATCGAATGGCTTTCAGATAAATGCAGAATATCTGAGATAGTTGTAATAGGCGGTGTTGTCACAGGGGGTGAAGGTGAAAGAGTATTCGGTGTGGCAAACACAGAAGAAGGGCTTGAAAAAATAAAACAGACCTGTCAGATTCTGCCGGCTATGAATATAGCGGGCATCACAGGCGAGTTCTTAACGGAGGCTGTTTTGAAGAAAATCCCTGCGTGCGGATTTTTAATCGAAACAAACTATGATATTGACTCGCGCGCATCCGCAGCGGGACTTGATGTTATATCACAGATGTATGAGTTAGCTCTTGACACAACCCCTCTTGTAGAGCAGGCAGACTCTGTTGAACCTATGCTGAAACAGCTCTCAGACGGCGTGAAAAAGAGCGAACAGCGTGAAACTTCATTCGAAGAAGATTTAATGTACGGGTAACTCACCGCACATTTTATCATCAAGAACAACTAATATAATAAGGCGTCACAAATTTGGACTTGTGGCTTAGCCAGGATATAGCGTCGGGCTTCTAACCCGAATGCCGGGGGTTCGAATCCCTCCAGGTCCGTTATCTTCTTTTTTAGGGAAAGTATTATATATTTCCACAGCCTAAATTATGTTGAAAGACAGTTTACGGAGGTGAACTGCCAAGAAAACGTGACATAGCTGCAAGGGTTGTACTAAAAATAAAAAAGCATCAATCAGGTTTCTGTTTTATATCTATTTCTGCGAATTGTTTTATTCTGTTAAACATCATACATATTAGTATCCGATGTCTCAGGAAGAAGTAGTCAGCGCATATATTGAATCCGCAAATGCACATTTAGCCAACGCAGAAAAAGCCGCGGCGGAAAACAATACCGAGTGTGCTGTAAGTGAAATAAAATCCGCGGTTGATGATTTAACCGCTGCGGGATATTCTATTCTAAATGAAATTCCGAAAGAGGATATTGTCAGGCTTGATGGAACTGTCGCGAAATTTTTAAGAAGACTTGCCGAAGACGCCGACCTTCTGCCGAAAAACTTTGAGCAGATAATAAATGCGATTCCGAATGCCGATAAAATTTTCAAAGACAAACTACAGCAGCCATCAGATGAATCTTTGAGTGCGGAAAAAATAGTCGAGACTGTTAAAACCGTTTATGAAAACGAGGCGGAGGCTGAATCATCAGATGAAGATTTCAGTATACTTAAAATTATTAAAGACCTCCTTCTTGGAAACAAAAAAATAACCGATACGGTCTTTTCCGAAAACGGTGTCTATGATATTTTTGTAAATACGGCATCTCCGTATCTTGTAACAGGCGCTGCTTTCATCTCACGCGATGAAGATAAATTCGCTGAGTACGAGGAAAAAATTCCGGAAATTCTTAACGGTCCTATGAGGCATTTATCAAAACTTCTTTTGAGCCTTCTGACGTCGGCATTTATTTCCGGACTTCTTCTTATCGTAATCAGGCGGATTCTTTCCGGAAAGAAATCTGTTCTTAAAAATGCGGAGTTCGGAGTTGACGCAGTTAAACTCACAGTCGCCAATCTGCCTATGCTTATTGAAGGAACAAGGGCTGCGGCGATTGAAATTTCAGAACTCAAAAAAATTGTTTTTGGGAATAACTAAACTATCTTTAATAGGACTTATGCGATTGATTATCATCGGTCAGTAGGGGTATGTCCAACTGTTATTAAATCCGTTGGACAAGATTTAGTATAAGTTTTCGGTTGAGGTGATACCGTAATTAATGATACCCTCTCCACTGCTTGATAAAATATCAGCCATTCTTAACTGATATTATTTACTCACCCGAAGCAGACCCACCTATCGTAAATCTCATCTCTCTCGTTTTCAAAAATCTCCAACTCCCTTCCGACATTTGCCGCCCACTCCTTAACCCACAGAGCCTCCTGATTTGTCGCAACCGTAATCAGCGTCTTTGAAGTAATCCCGGCAAGCTCCTCAACAATAGGCTGCCAGAGATCTTTCGTATACTCATACATCTGACCGAACATAATCCCAAGCCCGAAATCAGCATCGGGCATATACGCCGACGCATTTTTTGCATCAATACATGCCGTATCTTTTGGAATAAGCCTCCCCTGTGCAATCCCGAGAGCAATTAAACCCGCATCGTTATCGTAAGCCAGAACCTCACCGCCCATATTTCTCAAAATTGAAGCCCCTACCCCCGAACCGCAGCAGGCATCAATACAAACCCCTGAAATCTTCTCGCCGAAATACTCCTGAATCAGGGACTCAACCTTACTCACACGTTCAGCCGTCAAATCGTCGGCTGACGGAGAAATCTCAGAAACAAGCCTTCTCGAAAAATACTCGCGCAGTGCCGAATCTATATCGGCACGATTCTCCTGATAAATTTCACCGTCAAGCGACTCAAAAATCCCAATCTCTTCCGCGGTCGGATTTCTGTGAGACCATGACGTCGCACTCCAGTCAAATCCAGACTCAACCGCAAAAACCACAGGATTTTCATTCTCATCAATAAGCATTCTTGCCTCGCGCAGAACCCTTTCGGCATTCTTCAAAATAATCGCAGGCTCGCCGCTGTTAATCAGCGAAGAATAATCCGGCTCAAGAAAAGTCAGATTCTCAACATCAAGCATAGATTCAATCGTCATTATTCAGACCTCCCGATAGTCAGACCGTCTTCCGCGCGGATAATTCCCGAAACTCTCGCATCTTCATGAAGCCAGACAACAGAACCGGAAACATCTCCGAGAACATCCGCGCCTCTTTCAACTCTCACATTCTTACCCGCAACATCCCCATGAATTGCATCGCGCGGACCTATCTTTACACGGTCTGTCCCCTGAACACTGCCGAAAACCGTCGTGTCCTTTCTGATTTTAATCGACTTCGCCTTAAGATTTCCGTGAAGACGGCTGTTTGCGCCGATTTCCATCGGAGTGTGAACCGAGAAATAACTTAAGTCCATAGAAGTTTTCGGCGGAAGAACAAGCGGAATCGAATTAGCTTCCGAAACCAAAGCCTCAACACGTTTTTTCGTCTTGTCCTCGCCTTCAATATTTAACATCGTCATAACGTAGAGGAGCAGATACAGAATAACAGGCATCGGATTTCTTATTGCAATATCGCCGAAAGCCTTGAACTCTTTGTCAATCGTTACGTTGTCGCCTATATCGAGATTTCCGCCGACGGTTAGCTTGCCGTGAATTTTTACGCCTTCACCCAGATAAGCGTCGCCGTTGCATATTACTGTGCCGAAAACCTCGCAGAAATTATCAATTCTCAAATCTCCTTCGGCAACGACATCGCCTTCCATGGTCGAAAGCTCGCAGACAACAACATCGTTTCCGTAAAGACCGAAACCTATGGAACAGTGGTCTCCGACTAAAATATCGTTTTTGGTTTTCAGGATTCTCTCCTGAAGCTCGGTTTTATCGGGGAGAACGCAGGTCTTGAAGATATCAGTCGATGAAATAATTGTTGCGGCGGTATCTTCATCGACTTTTGAGAGTTCTTTTAAGAATTCGCCGCCTGAAGTTATCTCGGTGAACAGCGGTTCAACAGGCTCGATAACTTTTTTGGAGACGTCGGCTCTTTTTTCAAGTGCATCTTCTTCGGCTGCGAGTTCTTCGCTGTGAAGAAAATTCTCTTTCGTTTCTTCTGCAGGCTCGGCGACTATTATTCTTTTATTCTGCTCTTCCATATTCGCCATTAATATTATTTCGTTATGCCCCGTACTTATGGGTTTTGTCGATTAGGTCAAGCATTATGGGCATAAGTGAGCCGCCGCAGATTCTGCACATTGCACCTTTGGCGCAGGAAATCTCGTCATATGCAGAAACGCCGTCAGTTCTGACGCCGTCTCCGTGTAAAATCAGCGGCACGGGGTCTGCGCTGTGTTCTTTTATTGTGCAGGGGGTTGAGTGATCTCCGCAGACGGCAATTAAAAGACCGTCAATGCCGAAGAACGGCAGAATTGCGGCGTCGATTTTTTCAAGGAAGTCTTTTTTTGCTTCCGCTTTTCCGTCGTGTCCGTATTCGTCGGCGTTTTTGATGTTGAAGAGGACGAAATCCTTTTTGGCAAGTTCGCCGATTACAAGTTTTACCTGTTCTTCAAGCGGTGTTGTAGGTAGAACGGGGATTTTTTCAAGACCTACGGATGTGCCGATTCCTGAAATTAACGCAGCTGCGGCAACAACCGAGCCCGAGAGTTCATGTTTTTCTTCAAATGGTTCATAGATACCCATTTCTCCCGCGCCGCGTATTAATACTGCGTTTGCGGGGAGTTTGCCTTCTTTTGCGCGCTTTAGGTTGACGGGATGGTTTTTCAAAATTTCTTCTGCCTGACGAGTGAATTCGTTGCAGACTTTTGCGGTGAATTCAGCTTCGGCAGAGCTGTCTTCTGCGATGATTGTTTTTTGGGCAGCTCCTGTTTTTTTCGGGTCGTTTGTAGAGACAGCAGCAGATAGCCCTTTGCCTTTGAGCGCAAGTGCGGCTCTGTGTCCTGTTCCCGGGGCAAATTCTATTTCGACACCGTATTTTGATAAGTCGACGCCGTTTTTGACGGCGGCGGTTATTTCTGTTGTGTCGCTGATTCTTCCGGCTCTGCGGTCGGTTATTATTCCTTTGTCGTCTATTGTTGCATAGTTTGCGCGAAATCCTATCATGCCGGGGAGCATTTTGATTCCACAGCCAGCGGCTTCGAGAGGTCCGCGTCCTGTGTAGTATTTTTGCGGAGGGTATCCGAGCAGACTTAGGTGGGATGTGTCAGAGCCGGCACGAATTCCTGCAGAGATGGGATCCATTATTCCGCAGATGCCTTCGGATGCGAGTTTGTCGAGGTTGGGGATTTTTGCCGCCTGAAGAGGTGTTTTGCCGCCGAGACATTCGCACGGTCTGTCGCCGACGCCGTCAATTATTAGGAGAAGTATTTTTGATGCTGTCATTATATTATATTGTGCGGTTTTAGGCTAAATAATAATTCAGGTTGATGTTCGATATTTTTGCGGGGATCTATTACAGTACTTCGCTATTTTTATTATTATAAAACGATGAGTGTAGCGAAGCCCCAAGTTAGTCGATACAAATTCAACCAATAAAAAATAGCGAAGTTCATCTTTTTTTCCCTTGGAAAAGTCACCCCGTTCATTTTTACAAAATTATCAACCCGCTGTTTTTCATCAAAATTTAAACATCATTCTGCACCTTATTTAAGATTCCGACAAAAATAAACGGCATTATCGCTCAGGAGGCATTAACGCGCCGCGCGGTTGGGGGTTTATAACATCATCCGTCTAAACTATCATAGACGTGACAGAAATGACAGATACAACTTCCCCTCAATCCCTTGCAGAAACCAAAATAAAACACAGCGGATACAATGTAGAACCCGTTCAACTCTACTACACTCTCAACTCACGCCATGCAAGAGTCACAATAAGACCTGACAAAGCAGGCAGACTTATAAAAGAAAAAACTGCCGTGCTTCTCAGGGACTATATAGACCACAACGGCAACATCCTCTGCATAAAAAATG
>JAUNXW010000042.1 GCA_030539595.1 Methanocorpusculum sp.
TTTAACAGGATTCTGGAGGCAGAACAATGAAACTAAATAATTATGAAGCAATACACAATATTTTTATTTTCGTGTTTTTTGTGTTTTTTCGTGTGATGTTCGTGGTGTAGCGAAATACAACCACACCGCAACAGAAAACTTATACTAAATCTTTTAGATGCAGTACAACAAATTACTATTTCCAATTAACTTAAATATCATATTCCACAATTGGACAGCCTCAATGAGTGTTTGTCAAATAGCGGAAACCTTTAGGTTTCTTAGTCGAGCAAACTATAAGTTTTTGAATCGTTATGTGAATCCGTTGGACAAGATTTTTTCTTCTGGATTTTTTAGCGTCGGGTACATCGCAAAAAAATACTTAATCCGCTTTCCTCAGAATAATTGCAGCGTGATCCTGATGATACGGATTCAGCCAGATACTTTTTTCGACAAAATAACCGCCCGCCTCAAGTTCTCTGCAGGAATCGGCAAAGACCTCTTGCGGAGACTTTCTTATATCTACAGACCTTGTCTTAAGCATCAGAATATATCTCCCGTCAGTTTTTAGAAAATCGATATGCTTTACAGCAATCTCTGCCTGATTCGGCTGAGCCACATCCTGATAAATCAGGTCTGCAGGTTCAAGCAGAGCCGCATATTTCTGCGGCTGGGTTGCATCCGAATAAATCGGAACAATATTTTTTCTGCGCTTTGACACCTCAAGCAAATCCTGCATCGGTCGCGGAGCAAACTCTACTGCATATACTGATTCGGTGTAGTCCGCAACATGAGAGACCGTTGTTCCGTTCGCAGCTCCAAGATAGAGAACGACATCCGAACTTTTCAGCCAATCTGATTTCTCCAGATACCAAAGAGCCGCGAGTTTACTTCTGTAAGGATCCCATACTCTGTATTCGCCGAGCATTTTCTCACCGTAAACACCGCCTTTACCTTTTGAAACAAGTGTTCCGTTTACATCAATCATTTTGTTTCCCCCATTGCCGCGTTGATTTTTTTATCCGCGTCTGCGATAAATTCCGCATCAAGCTCTCCTCTGTATAAATCAAGTCTTGCGGCTATTGCAAGTTTGGAAGCAAGAACTCTTGCCGTTCTTCCCCTGTTTTCCTTCGGCGCGTTGTGAACCCTTCTGTGCTGAAAAATTATTCCGTGTTTCGGAGACGACGAGCCTGTTCTGATATGCGAAAACAGAGCCGACTCAGCACCTATTACCTGAATAGACGAGCCTGCCATTTTTGAAATTTCATCAAGCCCGCCCGCACGAAGAACAAGTCTTGCTGCAACGAGACCCCCTACAAGTGCACTCATATTGGGAATTACGGCATCCGCTTTTTTTGAGACGTCCTTCATCAGAGTTGTTCTGACATCGGTTAGTGAAATTATTTCTCTTGCGACACGTTTCATTGAGAAATTTTCAGAGTTTGAGAGTTTATGCAGAAGTTTTGCGGAGTTGAAGCGGCTGTATTTTTTTGAGAATTCGGGTGTTATCGATGAGTGCCATTCAACAGCCCGTTCTGTTAGGAGATTGATGACGTTGTCTATTTCATCAAGCGTCTGAACCATCTGAAGCATCTCAACATCCTTTTTTGAAAGAGATTCGGCTATTCCCGCCTCAGCCATCGCAAATGAGATTTCTCTGACGCGCTCTATGTATTCTTCGCGTGAGGAGATGAGACCTTTGTCTTTTAGAACAGTCCAGTCGCAAAGAGGAAGTATTGTTTTATTGTTTTCCACCCTGCTTACGGATTCGCTGAGGTTAAGCTCTGTGTCCGACTCTGCATACCATGTCATTATCTATTATTCTGCGCGTGAATGGATATAGTTTGCATTGTTGATGCGGTACTGTCATTAAAAAAATATTTATTTCAATTCTCTTATAACCCGTCATAGACCCCACTGAAATTCTGAGAGTCTTTGGTCAGAGTAAATTCGTAAGATGCCTCAACAGAAGTCGTTAAACCTCCGCCAAACATACTTCCTCCTCCAAAACCTCCCATATCCGTCGGTGTAAAGTCTGTAATATTTTGAGGCATCTGCTGATTCTGCATAAACTCTGTCGGTTGATTGCGCGTAATATTGTTTCTTCCGCCTTTCATCTCGTTTTTATCTCCCGTCATCTGTTTATCTCCAAAATCACCCGCAGGCATCATACTTCCAGAAGAAGTTCCCGCAGAATAACCTGTATACTGCTGACGAACTCCGTTCACATAAACATAATAAGTTTTGCCGAACTCAAAGTTTTCTGAACTTATCAGCACAGCCGAAAACGAAGTGTCGACCGTATAAGACGCGACCTCATTACCTATTGTGTCCGTGACCGAAATCACACTCCCTGCTTTACTGCTCTGAGTAAACGAGAGCTTCATAAACGGACTTGTCGAATCAGCACTCATTGCACCGCTTCCAACCGTCAGAAGATTTCCGCCGTTAAGAATCGTAACGCCGTCAGGGTCAATTCCACCTTCAACATCCATTCCAGCTCCGTAACTAATTACAGTCCCGCTGTTGAGAACTATGTCTCCGTTGGAATCCACTCCGTCTGTCTTACCATTCGCATAAAGGAAACCGCCGTTCATCGTAAAAACGGAAACTCTCTCCTCATTGACATTTATTGCATCGTCAGAAGCGTAAACGTAAAGATTTCCGCCGTTAACCGTCAAATGCATTTTAGTTGAGATGCCTTCAAGTTCTCCGTTGACAGTTAAAATTCCGTTCCCTTTTTCTTCGCCCTGAATCAGCAAAGTCTGCTGAGAAGAAATTGCTCCGTCGTGTTTGTAAAGAGTATCGGTTGAACCTTCCTCGTAAATTTTTGCGATGTATGAACCGTTGACAAAATTTTCCGAGTTGTCGGCAACAGTTATCACAGCGCCGGCGGTTTCAGTACTTTCCGTCTCAAAAACATTGTAGAAAACTATCGCGGGAGCTGCTGTGCATGTGATGTCAACCCCGTCTAAGATTATGTTGATTTTTGCGTGCTTGTCGATTTCAGCGAAATATCCGAGGTCAACCGCTATTTGTCCGTAACTGAGTTTACCGCTGATTCTGTAAGTTCCGGGTTCTGTGATTGTAATTACAGTATGTTTTTCAGCTTCTTCAACGCTGTGAGCGTCTGAGGCTTTACCTTCTCCGTAGTCAGAGCCCTGACCTTCTTCGTAGTAGATAATCTCAGCACCGACATAAACAGCGCTCCGTGTGCTTTGTGATGCGGTTTCACCGTTTACCGTGATACCGCTGTCTGAAATCACAATTTCTGTTTCGGTTTCACCAATAATACAGCCTGCCGAAATTATCAGCAGAGCAAAAATCGTAAAAACCGCGGTCAATATTTTTTTCATATGCCCTCCTTAAAAATTTTTATTTTCCTTTGATGGAAAATTTTTATCCGTGAAATCTCCTCCTCCTCCCATCGAACCGAGAGCGGAAAGTGAATATCCGGCAGTGTTTACAAGCGCGGACGAATCAGCATTTTGCAAATCCCATGTCGAAGGTATTTTTCCGCTGAGCTGTCCTGCAATGCTTTCACCTCTCAAAACTCCAAACTCCTTGAGTGCTTCAAGAGCTGATTTGTATTCGTCGAAAGTGAAGAAAGCCGTCGGGTCTAATTCAACATAATCAGAAATCAGTGAATTGATTTTCTCAACTTTGACAGCAAGAGAACTGCCGAGATACTCGGATGTGAGCAAAGACAGATACTCGTGATAGCGTTCTTTGTATTCGTCGACTTCAAGAAGCGAGCCTATTAACGGACGTTCATCGAGAGAAATTCCTTCGGAGACAGGTGTGTCTATCGGGAAATTGATGACAGACGAAGCGTCTCCGGACTGAAATCCACCGAAGGCAAGGTTGTAGTCCCACGGAATTATTGAAAGCTGACCGTTCTCTTCGTAGAGATAGTAGTTGTGCTTCATTGTTCCTGCATAATGGTCAAGATTGACAACTACAGTGTTTGCCGCGAAATATTTCAGGACTTCGTCAACGTCAACGTAAGTCTTGAGGTCAGTTCCGTCTTTCAAATTCTCAAGAGCCATGATGACTTTTTCCTTGTCGTATTCGGTTACTCCGTCAAAGACCGCGTTATCGAAGATTGTGCTGTAGCTTGAAACGTTGTCGTCAGTGTAGACTAAATCCGCTCCTCCTCCGCTGCCGAATCCGCCGAAATTCATCTGACCTGCCCTTATATTTTCAGGATTGAACTCGGACATGTTTCCGTTCATCCGCTGAAAGTCTCCTTCGGGCATTTGAATATTTGTCATATCCATGTTTTCAAATCCTGCGAAATTTCCCTCAGGTCTCTGCATATCCGACATATTTTTGTCCTTACCGAAATCTCCTTCGGGTTTATCTCCTCCCCCTCCCATATCTCCCATAGAATCGGGTTTGTATAACTCACCGTATGAAGCGCCGAAATTTCTGTAAGCGAAATCCTCTTCAACCGCTTCAACCATCAGATACAATCCGTAGTATTCGCCGTTGATGTAAACAGCCGCGTAAGAATACAGCGGGGTTGGAACACCCAACGAAGCCATCATGTCGTATGAAAGATATTCCTTCATATAAGTGGCGTCCTGATAATTGTTGTTTAAGACAAATTTGTTCAGACCCGCAAAACTCTGACCGCTGACATACTCATCGGCTTTGATTTTGAAACTGTATCTCTCAGAATCGCTTGAGGCGACCATCGATAGACTTGTCATACCCTTTGTTCTGATACCCGCAGAGCCGTAATAATCTCCGTTGACTGTTACATCAGCCATATGATATTCTTCATCGGTCGGATTTTCCAAAATATCAGCCCAGTCACCTTCGGAGACGGTGATTTCAACCGTGTTTACCGTGCCCTTGTCAAAATATTTCAACTCATAAAGAGTATCTTTATCAGAAATACCGAGAACCGATGGAGAAAACATGAAGACGACGGTAAAAATTACCGCCGCCGACGCGAGTGTCAAAATAATTATTGTGTTTACGTTTTCTTTTCTCATATTATGTCATGTATTCGCCGTTGTAGCTCACAAGAACCGCACGGTTTACACCGTCAAGACCTGAGACTTTGTTGACGAATGAACTTTCCATATCGCGAAGTCTGACTTCAACAGTCAGTTCAATGCCGCTTTCCGATACAGTTTTTGAACGGACAAGGTGCTTTTTGACAGCTCCTTTTAAGACGCTGTCGACTTTTTCTTCAGTTTCTTCGGATGCGCAGTCGACAATTAAAATGTAGGGCTTGTCTTTGGGTTTTCTGATAGAGAATACGTAGATGATTATGCCGATGAAGGCTGTTCCAAAGACCGCAAGCGGAATTAAACCCGCACCGAGAACAATTCCCACAGAGATTGCCCAGAACAAATATGCAATATCCATAGGGTCTTTAACTGCCGAACGGAAACGGACAATTGAAAGCGCACCGACCATTCCCAATGAAAGAATGATGTTTGAGCCAATGGCAAGGATAATCATTGCGGTAATCATCGACATGGCAACAAGAGATAAACCAAAACCGGATGAATACATCACGCCCGTAAAACTTTTTTTGTAAATGAACAGAATGAACAGTCCAAGGGCAAAAGAAAGACCTATTGCAATAATCATATCTGTGAGTGAGAAGTCGCTCACGGTTGTCAGGAAGTCCGATGAAAGTATGTCGTTGAATGTAATGACCGCCATTTATTTCACCCGAAAATCCTTGCTACAGCGTATTTTGAGAACGCGGTAACGCGTCTGTTTGGAAGCTGTACCATTTCGCGGATGAGTGTCGGCAGATAGTTGTCGAATTTGACTTCCATTATTATGACAGGTGTTCCGTGAGTTTTTATCATTGGTGTGTTTTTGTTGAACATGTCGGTCGATGAAATTCCCGTTGATATATTGGTGTCGAGTGTTACTCTGACATTACCGGGTCTGTAGATGAAACATTCGCGGTCGTAGTCGACTATGGTTTTTGTGCGAAGCTGCTGATATTTCATTTTTGTATAGAGTTCAAGGAGAAGCGCACGTTTTGATTCACGCATCCATTCTATGTCGCCCGAAATTATTTTTTCGCATTCTTCTTTTGTGACAAAACAACTGATTTTGCTTGAGAGGGTGTTGATTTTGGTTTTTTTCTCAAGACGGATGAATGATTCGTAGTTGTTGTAAAGTCTGATTCTGAATTTTTCTCTTTCTTTGATTCCGAAGAGTTTTTCGTTTAAGGCTTTGTCGTCGGGGGTTTCAAAGTAAAGGCTTCTTATTTTGTAAAGTCCGTGTTCGTCTGCGTGATTGTCAATTTCAGCTATCTGTGTCAGTCTGGATTTTACTGTTAAATAATCCGCCAAATTGAGATAGTATTTGTTTTCGTGTCTGAATTTTTCAGGTTTCATAAAGGGTTTTACCTCCTGTGAATAATTGTTATGTTGTAAAGTTATATTAACATATTGATTTGTTTTAATTACATATTGTAAAACAAGTTTGTGTTCCGAGCTGGTTTTATTTTGGTTAAAAAATAAGATGCGGGATATTTTTCAAAAGTGATTTTTGAAGGCTGTGTATTTCATGTGAGGTATGGATATGAGTTTTAAAAAAAAGGCGCGGTGAGTTTATTGTAAAAAATCTAAAACCGCAATTACATTCAATTAATAGCACCGAAAACAATCAGCCCTATAAGTCCGAGAATCGCCGCAGCAACAATCACCGTCAGAACAATTCCCCAGAACTTAGGCTTCCTGTTTCGTCTTCTCTGAATCGGCAGAAAGCATCACCACCCACAAATCTCCGAATATTTCATCCTGCTCCAAATCGACAAGCCCGCTTTGCACAAGAAACAGACACGGAAGATAAACAAGATAAAGCGGCCAGTTTAATTTTTTAACAAGTTCATCCAAAGACACGCCCGTATCCGTTGCCTCAGGGTCGCTTGCAATAATATCATAAATCTGTTCAGCACGTTCCTCGTAATCCTCATCGTGAGCAATTCCCACAACCTCTTCGGTGTCGGGCTCATCAAACAAATCTTCACCGGGGTCTAAAAGTCTCTGCCGTCTCTGCCGTCTGCGTTCGATTTTTTCAGCCAGCCTTAACTGCTTGATAAGCTCATACAGATTGGTCTTGCGCTTTCTCGCGTCTTTTCGTTTCAGTCTGCGGTCAATCTCACGCTCAAGCTGTTCTATCGGTCCAAGCGCAAACCCAACAGATTCATCGTCGGCTGAAAACGGATCGCCCGAACCAGAAAAATAATCATCGTCATAACTCTCATCCTCATCAGGTTCGGGTTCGTCTAAAAGCTCGGTCTTCATCCTCAGAAGAACCGCGGCATAAAAAATTGTCCTGCCCGAAACTCTCAAATCAAGTTCATGACGGCGCTCAAGTTCACTCAGATATTTTTCGGTGACATCGACAATATCAATGTTCCACGGGTCAATTTGACCCGACTTCACCATCTGAACAAGAATTGCCACAGGCTCTTCATGCTGTATGTCTTCGTTGAGTTCAAGTTCAGACTCCTCAGTCATTTACTTTTACACCGGTAACAAGAGTGCTTTTATCACTTGCGCGAACCGTAACACCCACCATTCTGTCGGATGCTTCAATCATCGGTTTCCTGTGAGATACAATAATGAACTGGCTGTTTTCGCAGATTTCGCGAACCATATTAGAAAGACGCTCAACATTTACTCCGTCAAGATTTGAATCAACCTCATCAAGTGCGTAAAACGGTGCGGGCATATACTGCTGAATCGCGAAAATGAAAGACAGAGTAGTCAGGGACTTTTCTCCGCCCGACATCATATTAAGACGGTGAACCTCTTTACCTTTCGGAGAAACCTCAAAAGTCATTCCTCCAAGGAACGGATCTTCGGAGTTATCCAAAACAAGATGACCCTCTCCGTCGTTTAAGCGGCGGTAAATATCCCTGAAATGCTTATCTATTGAAGTGTACGAATCCATAAACGCATTGTGCTTCATCGTCTTGAAACTCTCTATTTTTTCAAGAAGAGCTTCGCGTTCGCGTGAGAGAGTATTTTTCTTCTCGGTCTTTTCTTCGGATTTCTTCAGGACGTCATCATACTGGTCAATTGCCTGCATATTGACGTTTCCAAGACGCTTGATGGCTCTTTCTGCTGTGATGATTCCGTCGATAATTTCATCCATCGTTAAGTCGCACTCAATATCCTCTTCGACAGAACCGCGTATTTCTGCGATTCTTTCCGAAATCTCTTTTGATTTTTCATCGAACGAAGCAATCAAAACATTGCAGCGTTCAATTTCGACCTGAAGGCTGTTGATTTTAAGCTGAGCTTCGTCTGCTGACTGCTGAATTTTGTAGCGTTCGTTTTTCAGATCTTCAAGTTCACCCGTAAACGATTTCAGTTCGTCGTTGAACGCGGCAATAGACGCGTTGGCTCTTTCAATTTCCGCGTTGAGCTGAACAATCTCCGCATCGATATCAACATTTTTCTTCTCATAGTTTGCTCTTTCCTCGGTTTTTTCTGTGACGTTCTTCTTGAAGTGGTTACGTTCAAGCATCACACCGTTGAGTTCGTTGGTTTTGGTATCGAGACGGCGCTGAGAATCCGCGTGATCTTTTTGAGCACGCTGATATTTTTCGGTTAGGAGGTTGAACTCATCTTCGTTGACAACAAGTCTAAGCTCCGAGATTTTAGAATTTATCAGCTCCATCTCATCGGAAATTGCATCAACCTGAGTTTCAAGGTCAGCGACTTTCTGCGAACTTTCCGTTCTGTCGCGCTGAGTATCTTCAAGAAGCGTTGAGAGTTTAACTTCATCCTCCGCAATTTTGTCCATTACCCTGTTGCACTCTTTGATTTTGAGTTCAATCTGGGTAATTGCGGAGTCGTGCTCGGCTCTCTCCTTTCTTAGCCCTTCGGCAACGCTTCTGTATCTTGCTTCCGCAGCGGTTAAATCCTCTTCGTCGGCTCTGAGTTCTGCAATTTTTGCGCTCAGGTCTGCAGATTCTCTTCCCACGGCAACACCGAAACCTCTGATGTTTTTGTTTATCGAACCGCCCGTCATCGAACCGCCTTTATCAAGCAGTTCTCCGTCAAGTGTTACCATGCGGTATTTTCCCATTAACCTTCGTCCCGCATCAAGAGTGTCGACAACTACGGTCTGACCGAAGACGAGATTGAACGCACCTCTGTATTCTTCGTCAAAATCAATCAGGTTAATGGCATAATCTATAATCCCGTTCCCTCCCAAAGTCGGCAGAGGAGGCTGAGGTTTCATTTTATTCAGCGGCAGGAAAGTAAGCCGACCGAGTTTTTCATCTTTCAGGTAACGGATTGCGTTTGCTCCGGTCTGGTCGCTGTCAACGATTATATTGTTTAGTCTTCCTCCGGCTGCAATATTCAAAGCTATTGTGTGCTGAGAATCCAGAACTTTTCCGAGATTGGAGACTGTTCCGAAAACGCCGTCCATACCGCTGACAGCAGTAATTGCTCTGTCAGAAGCTCCGCTTGCCTGCTGCTGTGCTTCAAGCTGCATCTGTCTTCTTGAAAGACGGTTGATTTCCTCGCGCACAGTCTCAAGCGATTTGTGCGAGTCCATCATTTTTCTTTCCGACTCGGCTATCTGTTTATCGAAAACAGACTTCTCGCTTTTTGCGTCGGCGAGTTCGCCTTCGAGTTTTGAGATTTCTCCCTGCGTCTCGGTTCTTTCGTTTACTAAATAGTTCTGGTCACCTTCGTATTTTTCGAGCTGGCTCTGCCTGACACGGCTTTGTTCAATGATTCCGTCCCTTTGAACGACAATGTTTCCGCGTTCGTCCTTTTTTGCTTCAAGCTGTCTCATCAGTTCGACGAGTTCTGCCTGAGCACCTTTTGAGTCCTTGCTCTTTTTGTTGACAAGCTCCTGAGCTTTTTCAAGAATTTTTTTCTGATTCTCAAACTCCATTGCCAGATTGGCTCTGTCAATTTGCATCGTCTGAGCAATGCGGTTCTGTTCGTTGAAAGAGTTCTGGTTTTTCTGAATCTCAATATACAGAGTATTCATCGAAGCAAGGTTGCTTTCCTTATCTTTTTTGAGCCTTGTTATTGTTCCTTCGGCAACGCGTATGTTTCCTTTTTCGTTTTCCTGCTTTTCAAGAAGCTGAAGATATCCCGAACCCTGTTTGTCTGCGATTTTTGCGTCGATTTCTGCGACTTCTTCACGTCTTGCGTCGCGCTCGTTTTCTTCAAGCGAGATGCTTTCTTCATACTGTTTTCTGCGGTCGGTCTGTTCGTTTCTTGATTCTGCGAGGTGGCTTAAGTCGCGTTCGTAGTCTTTGAGGTTGGCAAGCTGTTTTGCGGCGTTGAGGTATTCGAGTTCAGTGTTGAGTTTTTTGTATTTTTCCGCGTCCTCTTTTGCCGAGGCGAGATCTTTTAACTGCTGGGCGTAAAGTTCAAGGAGTGATTCTTCCCTTTCGATTTTTGCTCTGACCTGATCAAGTTCAAGAAGCGCCTGATCTTTTTTGGCGTCGAATTCGGCAACACCGGCTATTTCGTCGATGATTTTTCTGCGTTCGGTGTCCGACATATCCATGATTCTTGAGATATCGCCCTGCATTACAACATTGTATCCATGCGGGCGGATTCCGGATTTTTCAAGATGATTGATTATGTCGGTCTGCGAACAGGTTTTTTCGTTCAGATAATAGTAACTGTAATAGTTTGTCGGCGAGGTCTGTTTGATTCTGCGCCTGATTTTTGTTCCGTCCGAGAAAGTCAGCGTGACTTCGGCAACGTTTTTTCCGGATACGTTGTTTATGAAGTCTGTGAGTTTTTCGGCACGGAGATTTCGCGATGAGGATAGTGCCAGAACAAAGAGTACGGAGTCTATGATATTACTTTTTCCCGATCCGTTTGGTCCTGATATTACTGTGTATCCTTCGAAGAATGGGATTTTGGTTTTTCGGGAAAATGATTTGAAGTTATCTATTTCAACCTGAACGATGTGCACTTGAGACTCCTTTTGCGATTATTTGATTTCTTTGCTGTCGTCTTCTTCCGCTTCAATGACTGCGCTTGAGTCGGCTCTGATGGCTGACGAGCGTGATGCATGGCTTGGTGCAAATCCAGTGCCTGCTATGATTACGGTTTTGTTTCCTGTTTTGCGGCGTTTCTGAATTGAGCCGTCCTGCTGCATTACGTATTCGAAGTCGCTCGGTTTGAGGTCTTCGGTCGGGATTTCTTCTTCGGGTTCTGGAACCGGTGTATGTTTTACTTCGCGCACGGGGGCTGATATCGGTCTTTTTACGGATACAGGTTCGGGCTGAACGGTTCTTCTGATTTCTCTTGGAGGGAGTTCCTGCGAAACAGGAGAGTGCTGTTCAGGTTCGTTTTCTTCTGCGGTTATTTCGGAGCGTCTTACTGCAAATCTTGCCGCTGTTTCAGGGTGACTTTTAACGGGTGCTCCGCCGAGTTTTTCTATCTGCATTCCTAGACGGCGCGTAACGGATTTCAGGTCGAGAAGTTCGTCGGTTATGCCTTTTACCATGGCTTCAAGTTCTCTTACACGAAGTTCGAGAGCTTCTTTTTCTTCGGTTTTATCGGGTGTTGCGGCGTTTTGGGTGTCCTGTTTTGCGTTTAGTTCGCGTTCCTGTGCCGCGAGTTCGTGCTCTAAAAACTTCATTCTTGTGTCCATTGCATATCCTCAAATAATTTTTACATTAATTATTAGTTTTCTCTGTTACCATTGTATAAATAGATTTGTTTGTGCTCTCTTTGAAAGAGGGAGGTTGTCCAATAGTTATGTGAATCCGTTGGAGAATATTTTGAGATTGAGATTGTTGTTGTTCCTCTGAATTTTGCGGAGAGACAACGATAGGCTATTCTTCGATAGGTCATGGTGACTAACAATTTTATAATAAAATCAACAGGATAGTGAAAATATTCATGTAGATTTTTTACAGCAATAATTCAGTTCGATTGTTTTTGTAATGTCTCTCAAATCCAATTGAGACATTAGCCAGTTTATCGGCAATCCGTCAGGAATTACTTTGTTTTCGTAAATATTCTCATATTCCTTTTGAAATAAAGACAT
>JAUNXW010000043.1 GCA_030539595.1 Methanocorpusculum sp.
TTCGGACTTCATTGTTAATCATTAATTGTAGGCACAAGGTAATAAATTTGTCCGTAAAAAAGGGTTCAGGGTAGGGATTCATGTCGGGAAGTAAGTTCGGGCAGTGCGGGTGATAGACAAGCGGCTGAATCCGAAATAATGGCATGATAATAGGGGGCAGGGGAAGTTTGCTTCGCAAATTCCCCCACCCCGAGCCGCTCAAGCCGCGGCGGGCTGCAAGGGGGGTAAGAAAAAAAACTTAGACAAAACAAAAAGCATCCGCTCAAATAAAAACAATCACAAAAGGAGATGATACCGACTTACACAGAACGATTTTAAGACGCTTTCTGCAATGGGCAAGGTAGTTTCATCGTCTGAAAATAACCCTGATATCAGCAACTAATCTTCCATTAATAAAAATAAGCTCAAATTGCGGTCATTTTTATCAATCTAATGCACACTCTTCAAAAAAGACAAAAAACCTGAGCGGTGTATATACAAGAACACCAAAATCACTCCCGCGTAAATATTTACGAAGCACTGATAAGGTATTAACAACCATATAATAAGGAATTCGTATGGCTATCGAAAAAGGCACATATATCAAACTCAGTTATACAGGCTCTGTAAACGGAACACCATTTGACACAACCGACGCTGAAGCAGCAAAGAAAGCAGATATTTTCAGAGAGAACGGACTCTACGGACCGGCTGTAGTAAAAGTTGGCGCAGGACATTTATTAAAAGGCGTTGACGAAGACCTCGAAGGCAAAGAAATCGGAACTGAATACACAATCAACGTATCCGCAGAAAAAGCATTCGGAGAACACAAAGCAGACGATGTAAAAGCATTCGACAAAAAAGCATTCCACGAAAAGCCCGAACTCTTCTCCCGCGTAACCATTGAAGGACGCGAAGGAACAGTCGTCAACAAAATCGGAAGCCGCTATATTGTTGATTTCAACCACCCGCTCGCAGGTCAGGAAGTAACATACGTCTACAAGATTGAAGAAATCGTAGAAGACGGAGCAGAAAAACTCTCAGGCATCATCAAACTCTTAACCGGTCGCGAAATGAAAGTCGGAACAGCTCACGAAGGATTTGTTTCCGTTGCAGTTCCTGCAATGATTGCAATGTACAACCAGAACTGGTTCATGACACAGTATATGATTACACAGGAAGCATTCGAAATCTTCCCTGAAATCAAAGAAGTCAAATTCGTTGAAACCTTCCCGCGCCCGAACCATAAGGAAGAAGAAGAGCCGAAAGCTGAATAAATTCAACCCCATATTTTTTTAAATTTAATGGACGCAAAGTTCTTTGATTCAAAATCAGAAAAATGCGGTCTTTGCGCCCGCCGCTGTCACATCCCGCGAGATTCTCTCGGTTTCTGCAAAGTCAGAAAAAATGAAAACGGAGTTCTAAAAGCCTTAAGTTACGGATGTGTTACAGCCGCAGCCCTTGACCCTGTTGAAAAAAAGCCGCTGTATCATTTTCTTCCGGCATCAAATACGTTTTCAATAAGCGGATACTCCTGCAATTTTTCTTGTAAACACTGTCAGAATTATTCTCTCTCGCAAAACTGTGAGGCTGAGTATTATGAATTTCAACCTGAGGATGTAGTCGCGTCTGCAAAAAATTCGGGCGCTGAAAGCATTTCGTTTACATACAATGAGCCGACCATCTCCTATGAATTTGTTTATGATGTCTGCGCTGCCGCACATAAATCAGGTTTAAAGACTGCTCTCATCACAAATGGGTATATGACGGAAGAAGCTCTGACAGAAATCGCTATGTATCTTGACGCAATAAGAATTGACCTGAAAGCATTCACAGATAAATTCTACAAAGAGGTCTGCTCAGCAAAACTTCAGCCTGTGCTTGACACAATAATTTCTGCGAATGAAAAACAGATTCACACAGAACTTGTGACGTTACTGATTCCGTCACTTAATGACAGTGCCGATGAAATTAATTCAATGCTTGAATGGGAAACAGAAAATCTCGGAAAAGCAGTGCCTCATCATTTCACCGCGTTTACTCCGATGTATAAAATGACCGATGTTGCACGGACTTCGTTTGAAACGGTTGACAGAGCTTTCAGACTTGCAAAGTCTGCGGGCTTGTATTATCCTTATGTCGGCAACATAATGCATTCGGAAGGCTCAAAAACATACTGTCCCAATTGCGGTGAACTTCTGATTTTAAGAGCCGGCTATGTTTGTAAAACACCAGGACTTTTAAAAGGCGGTGTTTGTAAAAAATGCGGCAGAAAAATAGAAGGCATTTACTGATTTTTATTTTCCGTTTGACTTGTTTGTAAACATTCCGTGATATATTTTGCACTCAGTCTTGTTGCATCTGGGGTTTCCTTCGTGATAATTGCAGTTTATTATCTTCGGCAGAGGAATTTCAACCCACAGATTGCGTGAGATGAATTTTGAGGCATTGATAATTGTCAGATACGTGTTTCTTGTGCAGCAGTTTTTATTTCCGGTGTTGTTTTCATTGCCCAGATGTCCCATACAGTCGCCTGTAAGTTTGTTTGAAAGTTCTGTTCTGACATCTTCATCCATATCTTCCGAAAGAGCCGTGCGCATTGCAACCCCCATTGTAAGAGGTATACCGCAGAATCCTCCGAGTTTGCACATTGAGGTGGGACAAATTGATGTACTGAGCGCAATCTCTTTCATCATCTTTTGAAAATCTTTAACGTGACCGCCTGAATTTTTAAACGCAGTGATTACGGATACATATGCAACAATTGCGTGTTTGCATCCTATGAGATTTGATTCGGGGTGATTCATAATTATATTTGCAATTTCTATCGGGTCTTTAAGTTTTGTATCAGTTACAAATTCTCCTATGAATTTAAAATAATTTTTTGTAGCACAGGTGTTGCAGATGTAGTGATCATTTTTACAGAAACTGTTCGATACAAAATTTTTACCGCAGACATCACATTTTCTTTGGGCGAGATTGTATCCCTGAATCACATCTCCGCTGCAGATAGGGCATTTGCTGTACACGTTAACCATAGCAATCACTGTTAAATATTATTTTATTATGGGTTTATCATATATCAATATTATGCAGGAGTTTAATAAGGAACTTGTACAATCATGAAAAATACGTTGGACTAGCTCATACAAACCTCTGCATCACTCTTAATTATAATATTAAAGCACCAAATAATAATCACAGAACCATGTTATTGTTTTTCCATCTGTTTATCGGGCTTGCTGCAGGATTTATCCTCGCACTGATTTTCAAAAACAAAAAAGCAATAATATTTTGCGGGCTTGGCGGAATACTTCCCGATTTAATCGACAAGCCTCTCGGGGAAGTTTTTCTTGCTGACTCCCTTGACTTCGGCAGAATTTATTTTCACACAATTCTCATAGTTTTAATAATACTTGCCGTTGGGATTTTTATTCGCAGATACAATAAAAAATCCGTTGCGTTAATCTGCATTGCCGTGGGAATGTTTCTTCACCAGCTCGGAGATTTCATGTGGGAATCTCTGCAGAATTGGATGTGGCCTTTTATGGGACCTTTCACTCATGTTGAAGAAATTTACACAATCCCGGAGGGTGCTGAAATTCTTCTCGATATTGCCGCGTGGATAATATCTGTAATCACTGCACTTGCTGTAATTTATTTCATTTACCGTCTTCTGCCGGAAAAATTATACAAAGGCTCAAAGCCCAAAACCGCCGCAATAATCTGCTTTGAAGCGGTTATTGCGGTTTTAACAACCGCCGCAATGAGATATCTTATAATGGATTTTTTCTTAGGCGGCTCAAATGGAGATTATTTCAGCGCAATGTTTCTACATGAACTTGCAGCATTTTCCGAATGGATATTCGGTTTTGTCTCGCTGATTTTACTGATTGTAATAATCCTGTTCGCAAAACAAGTATCCAAAGCCCGCGAAGAAAAAGTCTATAAAATCTGCGGTGCTGTATGTATCGCAGCAGCTGCGGCAATTCCTGTCTTATGGATTTTCGGAATTAACCTTGATGCTGTTTACGGATTTCCAACGCAGATAGTGGGGGTTATCGGATTATTATTCGGCGGAGTTGTTCTCCTTTTTATGCGTAAAAAAGTTTCGGACTTACAAAATCAAAAAAATTAATTTCCCCATTTTTCAAGCGCAAGCCTTAGCTCTTCATGAGTTTTTGCATACTCTGCTGCGGGAATATTTTCCAAAGCCGCATCCATCGCCTGAATCATTGCAATAACTCCCGCGGTTGTTCCCTTTGGATGACCGTGAATACCTCCGCCTGCCTGAAGAACAACTTCACGCCCGAGCCCTGAAATCTCAGCCGCAACTTTTCCAGGGTGAAGACCGCCTGAGGAAACGGGAAACACAGGTTTAAGGTCAAAGAAATTTTCTGTAATTGCGCGGTTGTCTGAAATAATTTCATCGGCTTTACCCCCCATCTTTCCTGAAATTGAACCGGTGTGAAGCTGGTCTCCACCAACGCAGCGCACAAGTTTGGCAATAGGTCTCATTGCAATTCCATGGCTTTGATTGCGGGTTAAAGCGCCGTGCATCGTTCTGTGAACATGAATAGGAACAGAAATCTGCGGGTTTGATGCCAAAGCCTGAACCGCGGAAAATCCTGCGGTCAGCACATCAACCATAATCATATTTGCGCCCGCACGGACAGCTTTTTCAGCCAGTTCAACAATTTTGTCTCCGCCGCAGGTGACATTTACAGCATAAAGAACTTTTTTGCCTGTCTCGTGCTTGACTTTGTCAAGCGAATCCATCACAGCATCAAGACGCTCAAAGAGCGGACAAAAACTCTGATTCGTCAGAGTTTCATCATCTTTAATCAAATCAAGCCCGCCCAAAGCGGCTTCATAAGCAACTTTAGCTGTGTCTTTGGGGTTCAGCCCTACTTTCGGTTTGATGATTGTTCCAATATGAGGACGACGGCTTTTTTCTGTTCCCCCAAGTTTTCGAACGCCGTCAATACCGAATTTTGCACCGCTTCCTGCAAGCTCTTTGGGAATATCGATATCAAGAAGTCTGACGGCTTCAAGTTTTCCGAGACCGAAGAGGTTTCCGGCAATCACCGACAGATACTGAGGAACATTTCCCGGCTCAAAAATCTCATACGGGTATCTTATTCTCGTTATAAATCCATCATTGAACGGTTCAACTCCGAGAACCTCGCCGTCATATGTGTGAACATATTCGGTTGATTGATTGACGGTTGAAATATCCGTCCATGTTCCTGTCGTCTGCTCTTCGCAGATTGCCTGAGAAGCAAACTCAGGTGTTACACCCGATTTCGCTTTGAAAAAATATGTCGCGGTTAAATCTTTCATTTTAGTGTTTCTCCATACTTAAGAACTGATTTTGAAGTTCGTCCAGACCCCATCCGAGATATTCGCGCATTATTGTATATGCAAGGTGAGGTGGTAAAGCGCCCGCTTCGGTGATTATCATGTCGATGTATTCTGCCGGCGTTACATCAAAGACAGGATTCTTGACTTTTACAAAAGGAAGAGATGCGGCAATTTCATC
This sequence comes from Methanocorpusculum sp., assembly GCA_030539595.1. Lineage (GTDB taxonomy): Archaea > Halobacteriota > Methanomicrobia > Methanomicrobiales > Methanocorpusculaceae > Methanocorpusculum. Next base: position 5,522 of record JAUNXW010000043.1, read on the forward strand.
GGGAAGAATTTCGTTTTGCGGGCGCTCTTCTATCTGAATGAGTTCCCCTAATATTGTGCGCGGGGCAAATTTGTAGGTTTCAGCAGTTACAATTACATTTTTGCGTGCTTCGTGCGCGGCAAGAGCTATCTGAGATGTTCCAATTTTATTTACGACAGCCCCGTTAACCGTAATCGCATCAGCACCAACGATTACAAGGTCTACATCTTTCATCATACTTCGCACGGCTGAATCGACGATATAGGTGGTTGGGATTTTGTTGTCGTTTAAAGTTTTAATCGTAAGTCTGCCCTGATTCCACGGTCTGACTTCGGTTGCGTAGACTTCTATGTCTTTGCCCTGATTTTTGGCTTCGATTATGCTTCCGAGAGCAGCTTTTGAGTTGCAGTGAGTCATGATTACACTGCCGTTTGGTATGTGGTTTGCTCCCATCACAGATATTCTGTCAAGCGCGGTTCTTGACGACCAGATAAACTGGTTTGCTTTGTCGTTTAAAATACATCTGGCGGCTTCTTCGGTTTTTGCGTTTCTTACGTCACGCATTACAATCTGAATCGCATTCGGTAAAGATACGGCTGTCGGTCTTGTTGCAAGAAGAACTCCCGCGGCGTATTCAAGTTCACGAAGAAATGTTTTGACGTCTCCTGTTCGCGGGATTGTTTCCGCATGGTCTCTTAAGGCAGAGACAGCTTCGCGTGCAATTTTTCCTGCTCCGCGAATCTCCATTGTTTTTATTTTCTCTGCGGTTTCTGCAAGTGTCATACTTTAATTGTTGGGTTGAAAGAATATATAGTTGAGGGAGTTGTCACTTGCGATTTTTAATTGTGTGTGGTGTATGGTAATTTTTTAGTGTTTGGTGCATCAGGATTCACAAGCCGTAGTCTGGCGATAGATTTTGTGAATTTTCGTGTTTGACGTGTGGTCTTTTGTGATGTATCCATAGATTGAAACAGCATCAGTAAACTTAGTCCAATAAATAATTTACACCACCGCAAAATTATTTGTATTGCCGAGCAAATATTATATACATGGCAGAAATAATCTCCACAATAATAATGGTAATTATAGCAGTTGCTATTTTTGCACTGCTGTTTTTCATATTCAAGAACTGGTTAAAATTGGTGATAAACGCAATCTGCGGTGTAGTGATTCTGCTGATTGCTTCATTTACAAATATCTTCCCGAATCTTGGAGCACTTGACTTCTGGCAGGTTTTAATCTGCGCAATCGGAGGTATACCCGGAGCGGTAATTCTTATTATTTTATCGTTATTCGGGATTACAATCTGAAAAATATTTTTTTTTATTCCACGTTAAATAGGACTTACGCAGTGTTTTCTGAAATAGCAAAATACGATATCTTTTGCATGTTTGCTCGGCTAAGAAACCTAAAGGTTTCCGCTATTTAACAAGCTCACAAAGCGCAACCGCGTAACTCCTAATTAAAGAGATTAGTCATCTTCTGCGCAAGTTCTTCAAAGTTTTTCCACACAGTGCTGAAATTAACAGCGTCCCAAACTCTTGTGCTGTCTTTTGCGGATATTGGCATATTAACTATCTGGTCGACAATTTCTTCAAAACTGTCAGCCCCGCTTTTTGAAGATTCAGACATCTCAAATCCCAAATCTGTGAAAAAATTCGTGTCGTTAATTCCTTTTGAAAGCGAATCTGTTATCGAATCAGCCTCACTTTGAGTTATTCCTTCTTTTGAGAATTCAAAACCGAAGAGGTCAACCTTCATATCGAATTTTTCGGTTATCGAACTGTTTGAAAGTAGTTTGTCAGTGTTGGGCGTGATATATATTTTGCCGACAGTTTCATTTCCAATGACTATATCTGTTGTCTGTGTACCGATACAACCGGCTGATAATATTAGTAAAATTGTAATTGCGGCGGCTGCAAACGGTAAATAGTTCATTAATTGTAGTTTGCGCCGAATGAAGATATAGTTTCTTGATAGATGTATTTACCACAACAAAGAAAAAATCAAATAACAAAAAATAAAATTATTCCTTATCGTCCCACTCGTGCTCTGCTGAATCATAATCAACATCCGGATGTTTCATTTTCCACTCGGCTCTTCTTAAAATTCCATGCATTGTACTTGCCTCGCGTGCGGTAAGTTTAGCACGCCCGAGAACTCTTTTTGAAAGTAGCAGAGTTGTTTCGCGCTTTTCTATAGGATGACCGATTTCTTCAAGGAATCTGCTTATGTGTCCGTAAAGCGCTTCCATCTCACCTTTTCCCGCCAGAAGATACTCCCCGCGGGGAAGATGCGCAAGCTCATAGCAGATAACACCAATAGCGTGCGAGATATTCATAATAGGATACTCCTCGCTCGTTGGAATTGTGCAGACAATATCGCAGCGCGAAATCTCCTCATTATTCAGACCCCAATTCTCGCGCCCGAACAAAATAGAAATTCTACCGTCAACATCTTTAATCATCTCGCGGAGCTCGCCCGGAGAATAATAAGGCATTCTCATCGGATGAGAAACAGATTTCGAAAGACCTCCCGTGGTTGCCACAGTTAAATCGCTTCGTGCAAAAACTTCATCCAAAGTCGTAACCTCAGCGTTTTCCAAAACATCCTTCGCATGCGAAGCACGCGCAGAAGCTTCGATAGTCATCTTCGGCGGGTTAATCAAAACCATATTGTGAAACCCGAAGTTTTTCATAACACGCGACGCAAAGCCGATATTTCCCTCATAAAGAGGCTCGACAAGAACTATATCAATTTGAACCATTTATATCACCGCATCCACGGTTTCTTTAAGAACCGAAGCGCCTTTTTCATAAACCGCATTGCCGACAACAATTGTGTCTGCAAATTCGCTCATCATAGCGGCTTTTTCACCGCAGTCTATACCTCCGCCGTAAAATAATTTTGTCGATGACAGAACTTCCGAGCAGGCTTTAACAATCTCAGAATCTCCGAAAGTGCCGCTGTATTCAACATAAAACACAGGCATCGAAAAATATTTCTCAGCAAAAACAGCGTAAGAGGCTGCAGCCTCAAGAGTTAAATCACACTTCGCGTTCGTCAGCTTCGCAACTGATGAACTCGGATTCAGCACAACGTAAGCCTCTGCAACAACTTTTGACCAGTCTATCTCATAATTTTCAATCCAGTCAGCATGAAGACCCGTAATAAACTCAGTCTTCTGCGAGTTAAAAACCGACGGAACAAAAACATAATCAAACCCGTCAAAACGCGCTCCCGAAGGCTCTGCTGGCTCTACTGCCAGAGGCAGACCAACATCTTTAACCATATCAAAAAGTGAACTGAGTTTTTCCGGCGTAACATCAAGAGTTCCAGAAAGAATCAACGCATCTGTCCCGCTTGAAGCAATCTCTTCAACCGCTTCGCTATGTAAAACTTTGTCGGGGTCAAGCTTTGTTACATGACGCCAGTTTTTCCAGGAACTCATAGGTTTATTTCCCTGCTGATTTCTGAGCCGCAGAAATTTCTTTAGCTGAAATTCCCGTGACCTTTGAAAGAGTTGCGGCGTTTGCTTTCGCAAGCAAATCTGAGCTGTAAATTCCCGCAAGAGCCAGAGGAACTAAAATCTCGGGGCTGAGTTTACTCTTTAACGGCTCAATACCATCATCAAACGCAGCCTTGCTGACTTTTGCCGGAGCAGGTCTGCAAAGTTTTTCTGCGACAAGCTTCTGATGGTTACAAATAGTTGTAACAGAAGCCCCTGTTGCAAGAGATAAACCTGCTGCGTGAACAGAAATAAATTTATGCGGGTCGACAAAACCTGCAGCCGCATACTTCTTCAAAGTAACGACGGGTATACCGTACTCTTTCATCTTCGCGTAATTCACAATATCTTTTGCAGACGCGACAACTGACTTTGCCTCATCTTCTGAGAGTTTTGCTTCCGTTAAAACCATAGGATTTGCTTCGGAAAGCGCTTCAACACTGCAGATTCCCATCTCAATTAAAGCCCCGGTTATTTTTGAATGACCTCTTCCTCTTTTCGGAGCAACGTGATTGGAGATGAACTTCTTCATTTCGGTACGTTTCTTAAGCTGAGAAAGAACTTCCTGAGCATCTGAAATCAATTTAACCGCTTTCGCGTTTGAAATTCCAATCTTTGCAGATAAATCCTGCGGAGTATGCGAAACAAGTTCGGAGATTGTGTAGATGTGCGAAGCATGAAGTTTTGCAACGCCTGCTTCAGTCATTCCCGGAAGCATCATAAACGACGCAGTATTTGATTTGATATGCGCACAAAGCGGACATCCAATTTTCCACGGGGGAGCACCTTTTCTTAAGAGCTGAACATGATTCAGTCCGTGAATTTCGCAGACCTCATTTGTTTTAACAGCATTTCCCCATGTTGCCGGAGGAAGACCTGTGTTAAAAGTGCACTCAGGATATCCGCTGCACCCAATAAACTGTGATGAGCCCACTCTTCTTATACGCAAAGGTTTGCCGCAGACGGGACAAGAACCTATAGTCTGCTCTTCGCGTGTTCTTTCGACAATTTCGCTTTCAATTGCCCCGCGGTTCTTTTCGAGGTCGTCGAAAATCTCCGAAAGCATCTTTCTGGATTCTCCAAGAACGCTGTTTAAAGAAGTCTTGCCGTCAGAAATATCTGCCATATGCTCTTCAAGAGTTTTTGTCATATCGGGTTCGGTAATTGTTCCTGCGAACTTTTCAAGAGATTCGGTAACAGCTCGACCTATTACAGTAGGCTTAAGCGGATTTCCTTCAATGTATTTTCTTCCGGAAAGTTTGGAGATTACTTCATGCCTCGTGGATTTTGTTCCAAGACCTAACTCTTCCATTCTCTGAATAAGTCTGCTCTGTGAATATCTTGCCGGCGGCTGAGTCTCTTTCTCTTCACATTTTTTATCCTGAAGTGCGACAACCTCGCCTTTTGCAAACACGGGCAGAATATTTTCTTCGGCTTTGCTGTATGGATAAACTGTTCTCCAGCCCGGAACAAGAAGTCTGCCTCCTGTAATTGTGTAAGGCTCGGTATTTGCCGAAAGGTTGACCTTCATTGTCTCCCATTCTGCGTCGTTTGATAACGTCGCAAAGAATCTTCTGACAACAAACTCATAAATCTTCCAAGAGACTTCGTCGCCTATATCATCAAACGACGCGGCTGATGTCGGATAAATCGGAGGGTGGTCTGTTGTGGATTTTTTACCTCTCGTGGGTGACGACCTCTGGTTTGCGAGAACATACTTGGCTTCATTTTCAAACTGACCGTGAGTGAACATCATCAGATGCTCTGTGACGTTCAAACTCTTCGGGTAAGTTGTGTTGTCCGTTCTCGGATACGAGATAAATCCGCGCATGTATAAATCTTCTGCGCGGTTCATAGCATAAGATGCTGAAACTCCAAGTCTGCCCGCGCCAACGATTAATGCGGTTGTATCAAGCGGTGTTGGAGCTCTGTCGATTTTATGTCCAGTGATAATATCGGTAACAGTAACAGGATTTTTCGTTGCGTCGTATGCGGCTTTTGCCTCAGAATATTTTGTGAATCTTCCGTTTATGTGACGTGCTTCAAGAACATCTTTGCCTTTTGCAAAAGACATTGTCAGCACCCAGTATTTTGTGGGAACGAAAGCCTCAATTTCACGCTCGCGGTCGACAATCATTGCAAGCGTTGGGCTTTGAACACGTCCGACCGATAAGATATTTTCAGCTCCGCGGTGGGCTGTGATGGATAAAAATCTCGTAAGAGACGCTCCCCAGACCAAATCAATTATCTGACGAGATTCTCCTGCGGCTGCCAAGTTCATATCAAGAGGTTCTGCCTCTTCGATGGATTTTATAATCTCATCTTTTGTAACGGCAGAAAATCTCGCACGGTCGATTTTTACGTTTTTGTTTACTGCCCTGATGAGTTCAAACGCTTCTTTGCCTATCAATTCTCCTTCGGTATCAAAATCGGTTGCAATGGTTACACGCGTCGCTTTTTTCGCGTGTTTCTGCATTGTCTGAATGATTTTTTTCTCGGTAGGAACTTTTATTATATCTGCGTCAATTAAAGAACGCGGAGGTCTTTCGGTGCTTCTCCAGTTTTTGTAGCCTTCGACAAAGTCAACTTCAACGACGTGACCCCGAAGCCCCATAACAACGGTCTCATCAAACACGTAGTAAACAGCCGAACCGTCTTTTACGGGCGCAACTTTGTTTTTGCCCGCCATAAACGCCGCTATCCTCTCTGCAACTATATTTTTTTCGGCAATTATCAGATGCATCCTACTCTCCGAGAATCTCAGAAATCATTGCATGAATTTCACGCGGGTCTGATTTGCCTTTTGTTTCTTTCATGACCTGACCGACAATGAAATTGAGAGCACCCTTCTTTCCTGATTTGTGGTCTGCTATTGCCTGCGGATTCTTTTCAAGGATTGCTTCAACAATTCCTCTGAAACTCTCTCCTTCCTCACGCTTGAGCCCCAGTCTTTCAACAATT
>JAUNXW010000174.1 GCA_030539595.1 Methanocorpusculum sp.
ATGTGTCCGCACCCTAACCTAAAACTTAATCTAAATCTTGTCCAACGGATTTAATTACTGTTGGACAAGCTCGCAATAAAAATACATAACTATATTCTCTGAATAGCGCACATTAATAATAACATGCCGAATTTAACAGTTGCAGTACTTGCTCCCAATGGATACGCCAAAGATTTAGGCAAAAAAGGAACAAGCACTGATATAACATTCTATAACCTGAAAAAAGGTCATGACACAGTAACATTACTTGAACCTACAAGATACCCCGAAAGACTTGCGCCTCTGTATTACATAGTTTCAATGGCGCACGAATCAATAGTTGTGGTTTCAGAAATTACGCCGACACTTGCCGAATGGATATTAATGCTTGACTGTGCGGGAGTAAAAGAAGGAAGAATCATTCTCAAAAACTACATACAGCCCGACCAGATTGCGCCGCTTATCAAAGGCACAGTCCTCGAAAACTACAAAATTATCGAAGAAGACTTCATACAAATCTCTGCCGACCTTCTCGAAAAAGCCGCGAAACAGCCTGACCTTGAACCCAAAGACAGCGCTGTAGGTTCAGTTCCAATCGACCACCACTTCAATGTAAAAGGTGTTGGAACAGTAATTTTAGGATGCGTTGCCGAAGGCTGGATTAAAAAACACGATAAAATGCGTGTAGAACCCACAACAAAAGTCTGTCAGATTCGCTCTGTTCAAAAACACGATGACGACTTCGCATTCGCATATGAAGGAGACAGAGTAGGCTGTGCATTAAAAGACATCGAAGCAGAAGAACTCGACAGAGGATATGTCTTAACAAACGACCCTGCTGTAATTCACAACAACGAAATCACCTGCAAAGCCGGTCTCGTAAAATACTGGCCTGCAGAACTCAAAGAGCAGATGGTTGTCTCGGTCGGTCACTGGATGCAGTTTATCCCCGCAAGAATCACAGCAGTCAACAACGGAAACGACTGGCACAACCCTGAATTAAAACTTGAAACCGAGACGCCGGTCGTTTACAGAAGCGGAGACAAAGCGGTTCTTCACTATCTTGACGGCGGAAAACTAAGAATTATTGGAACAGCGATTATTCAGTAAGATTAATCCTAATATAGATAAAGGCTGAACACAAATAATATAGAATCACTTTACCTTTAGTGGAGATAAATAATGCAGGTAGCCCGAATTAAAAAAGAAAAATGCGACACAACGATGTGCAACAGGTGTGTAAAGTTCTGTCCGCGCTCAACAAAAACACAGCCCGTCATATACATAGGCAGAAATAAAAAAGCAACCGTTGTCGAAGAACTATGTAACGGATGCGGAAAATGTGTGAAAATCTGCCGCGAAAAAGCCATAGAGATGGTCACCGTCGCAGACAAAGTCAACCCTGACACAGAAGTCGAGCAGAAACTCGAAGAGCTGGAAGAAAAGAAGGAAGAACAAAAACAGACTGCACCCCCTAAGAAAAAAGAGACGCCAGAAGAAAAAATAGCCGGCAAAAAATCACGTCACGTTGAACGTGTTATAAGAACCGCTATTGCGTGCGGTTTGGGAATTGTTGCAGGTATTGTATCATTTTTCTTAGCTGGAACACCTTCGGCAATAGCGCCTGCTGCAAACGTCACCGACGTTTTAAACACCACCTACGCAGGCGGTGTTCAGGCAAATCCGTTCGTTGGAATACTTGTATTACTTGTTGCGATTGTAATTCAGAAGACAATCTTCATGCTTATTAAAATCGACACATCCAAGCTCGGCAAGAAAGACTGGTTCTATCAGGGTTTCATGACCTTTGGAACATGGTATCTGTCCTGGACTATGATGCTTTCAACATCCACACTCACAGCGTAAATAAAATATGAGAATAGCTATAGTTCATAAAGAGCGCTGCCACTCGCGTAAATGCGGTCAGGAATGTATTTCCTACTGCCCGCGTGTTCGAACAGGCGATGAAACGATTCAAATTGGAGATAACGGACGGGCTGTTATCTCAGAAGAACTCTGTGTCGGCTGCGGTATCTGCATTAAAAAATGTCCGTTCGAAGCGCTTGATATTATTCAGCTCCCCGAAGAACTGAATTCACCTGTTGTAAGATACGGACCGAACTCATTTGTTTTATACGGTCTGCCTCAGCCGGTTGCCGGAAAAGTAACAGGTATTTTAGGACCTAACGGTATTGGAAAATCAACGGCTGTTAAAATTTTATCCGGACAGCTTAAGCCGAACTTGGGAATTTTTGACCATGAAGTTGAGTGGAACGAGATTTTAAAATTCTATGCGGGCACGGAACTGCTTGATTATCTCCAGAAGGTTTCGACAAAATCAATTAAGGCTTCAATAAAGCCGCAGTATATTGATTTCATCCCGAAAGCTTTCAAGGGAACTGTCGGAGAACTGCTCAAAGCCAATGATGAACGCGGTAAATTCGATTACTACACAAAGGAGATGGCGCTGGATACAATTCTTAACAAAGACCTCTCTGTTCTTTCCGGCGGAGAGCTTCAGCGTGTCGCTCTTGCAGTTGCGCTTTCCAAGAATGCAAACTTCTATTTCCTTGATGAAGTCACGCCGTTCCTTGATATTTATCAGAGAATGACTGCGGCAAAACTCATAAAAGAAATTGCGGCAGAGCATCCTGTTATTCTTGTTGAGCACGATATAGCAATTCTGGATATGGTTGCAGAAACAGTAAACATTGCCTACGGTAAGCCCGCCGCTTTCGGTATTATTACAAGACCGAAAGGGGTTCGTATAGGTGTCAACCAGTATCTTGAAGGATTCGTTGCCGAAGAAAATGTAAGAATCAGGGATTATCCTGTTGTATTTGAGACACGCGGTCATGAAAGTGATGTTGAAAGAGAAATTCTGATGCAGATTCCAAAGATGACCAAAACCTTTGACGGTTTCAAGCTTAATGTTTCGGGCGGAGAAGTCAGACGCGGTGAAGTTTTGGGAATTGTTGGAGCAAACGGTATCGGAAAATCA
>JAUNXW010000175.1 GCA_030539595.1 Methanocorpusculum sp.
TTCGCAGAAAATCGCTTTCGTGTTAATCATCTCCACTGTGATTATAACTGTCGGTGCACTCGGAATAATTCTTTCAAACATATGTATCAACGGACTTCCCGCGATTTCGCTTGAATTCCTGACTTCGTCACCGTCGGATTTGGGACGAGGCGGCGGAATATTTCCGGCAATTATCGGAACGCTTGAACTTGTTGCGGGAGCTATACTTTTCGCGCTGCCGTTTGGAGTAGGTTCTGCCATCTACTTAAACGAATATTCCAAAGAGACAAAACTCACAAAAATCATCAGAACAGGAAACGACCTGCTTTCAGGAACGCCGTCCATCGTCTTCGGTGTTTTCGGATTTGCGTTTTTGTGTATTTTTCTCGGATTCGGAGTTTGTTTACTTGCGGGACAAATTTGTCTTGCTTTAATGATTCTCCCAACCATTGTAAAAACCACAACCGAGGCGCTGAAATCCGTTCCGAACTCACTTCGCGAGGCGTCTTTAGGTCTTGGGGCTACCAAATGGCAGACGATTAAAAATATTGTTCTTCCGTCGGCAGCATCCGGAATTTTGACGGGGATAGTGTTATCTATCGGTCGCGCCGCAGGAGAGACCGCACCGATTATGTTCACTGCGTGCGTGTTTTCCAAGCGCTTCATCACGCCGGATTTATTCGAGCCTGTGATGTCGCTGCCGTTTCACTTGTTTGTATTAACAACAAGTGTCCCGAACTCTTCCGCAAATCAGTACGCAACCGCGACGGTTTTAATAATTCTCGTTGCCGTAATTTATCTCGGCGCGGTGTTTCTCAGGAGAAAAGCAAAAAGGAGTGCCTTATGACAAAAATCATCGAAACAAAAAATCTGAATTTAAGCTACGGAAAAAAACAGGCTCTGTTTGACATTAACATGGACTTTGAAGAAAAATCCGTGACAGCGCTAATAGGTCCTTCGGGCTGCGGGAAGTCAACACTTCTCCGCTCGATTAACCGCATGAACGATTTGATTGCAGACTGCCGCGTGAGCGGTGAGATTCTCTATAAAAATGCGGACATCAACCGCGAAGACCCTGTATCTCTTCGGAAAAAGATAGGGATGGTTTTTCAAAGACCGAATCCGTTTCCAAAAACCATTTATGAAAACATAGCCTACGGTCCTAAAATGCATGGGATAAGAGACAAGAAAACTCTTGACGGCATTGTCGAAAAAAGTCTGAAAGGCGCGGTTCTCTGGGACGAGGTTAAGGACAGGCTCAACGATTCGGCTCTTGGACTTTCCGGAGGTCAGCAGCAGAGACTTTGTATTGCAAGAACTCTTGCGGTAAACCCGGAAGTTATTTTAATGGATGAGCCATGTTCGGCTCTTGACCCGATTGCAACGCTGAAAATTGAGAATCTGATTGCAGATTTGAAGAAAGATTACACGGTTCTCATTGTGACGCATAATATGCAGCAGGCGGCAAGAGTGAGCGACACCACGGGATTTATGTATCTCGGCAAACTTGTTGAGGTCGGAAAAACCGAGCAGATATTTTCAAATCCTGCGGAGGAACTGACCGAGAGATATATTACGGGGCGGTTTGGATGAACAGCAGTTTCCACGCTGAGCTGGATTCATACAAAAATGAAGTCTGCTGGTACGGAAGATTTGCTCTCGGTATGCTTAAGAGTGCGCTTTCCGCGTTTGAATCTGGTGATGAGAAAATTGCTGCGGATATCATTAGGCAGAAAGAGTATTTATCGAATCAGTATGAGATGCTGAACGAGAGAGGGATTCTTCTGATTGCACTTCATCAGCCGATGGCAACCGATTTGCGAATAATTTCCTGCTGTATGGATACAGCGGCTTCAAGTGAGAGAGTCGGCAGATACGCTAAAGATATTGCCGAAGTAGTTAAGGATTCTTCTGAAAGAGAATTCAGTGAGTTGAGAGATATGGGAAATATGACGGTCAAAATTCTTGATGCAGTCTACGGCGTGTTTGAGTCGGGAGACCTTGCGATGCTTAAGGACTGTATTGATATTGAGGATAAGATTGATTCGTTGTATGATGAAATTTATGAGAACTGTTTAAAGCAGACGGATTCATTCAGATACGCAGGTGCTGCGCTTTTAGTGAACAGGTATCTTGAGAGATGTGCAGACCACGCGTGCAGAATGGGTGAGAAGGTGTATTATATGAGAACAGGAAAAAGACTTCAGCTGAAAAATATCGAGGTGTGACTTAGATAAGTCAGGTTTTTATCATGCGGTTTAAAAATCAGGGTTGTTTTCAGACTGAAACACCTTACCCTTTGCAGAAAGCGGCTTAAAATCGTTCTGTGTAAGCCGACACATCTTTTAGATAATAAAGATATCTTGAGTGTTCATTTTTGGTGTGATTCGCAGGATACAGCTCTGCTCTGTTCGTCTGACTGGATTTTATGATGTTTGGTGCTTTAGCGCCATTCACTCAAGCCGAAGGCCGGCGAGTAGTTTTCGTGGTGTAACGAAACGCACACACAGTCAACAAAATCCAATTCCGAATTAAATTAAATCTCATATTCCACTATTGGACAAACTCAGCCCCGCTATGTTCCATAATAAATAAACATAATACTTCTAAAACGAAATATATAATCATTATGCAGTTTGGGGGAAAAATCGGAAAAGAGACATATGTTGCACCGAACGCGACAATTGTCGGGAACGTAACGCTTGGAGACAACGTTACTGTTCTCTTCGGGGCTGTTCTGCGTGCGGATATGGATAAAATAACAATAGGAGACGGTTCAAATGTTCAGGACAACGCCGTAATTCACGAATCCGCGGGAAAGCCCGTAGTCATCGGTAAAAATGTCTCCATCGGTCACGGCGCAATAATTCACGGAGCTAAAATACACGACGGCACACTTATTGGAATGGGCGCGTTTGTTCTAAACGGCGCTGA
>JAUNXW010000176.1 GCA_030539595.1 Methanocorpusculum sp.
TACTTTTCGTGATTTTAGTATTTTTTTCGTGTGACTTTCGTGGTGTAACAATGTGCGTTCAAAACGCAACAGAACAACTTAGACTAAATCTTGTCCAACGGATTTACATAACGATTGGACAAGCTCGAAGATACTGCTTCGTGACCTACGCGGCGGAACATTATTTTGTTGTAGACTTCGTCGGATATTTCTAATCACTCACAAAAATAGCAAAAAAAATCTCATTTAAAATAAACTAAATCTATTCGATGCAGTACACAAAATCTCCCCGCTCAGAGTTTTAAAATATTCTTTAGGCGTTCTCTGCCCCGCAAACTCCCTTACCGAAAGGGAATAACCGTAACTTCCCGCATTGGTAACCATAATCATATCCCCGACTTTCGCCTCGTTTAATACAACATCCTTTGCCAAAATATCTGAACCAGAACAGAGATTTCCAGCAACAGTAACAATCTCTTTCCTTGTGCTGTCATTCAAAACAAAAAACTCGCACGGATTATTATTTGTAATCAGAGGCTCGGCAGAAAATGAAATCTCTTTCGCGAACTTCTTTACAAGATTTGCGGCGCAAGGTCTCATAAACCCGTTAAGACCGCCCTCGACAATCAAATAAACAGTCCCGCGTGAAATCTTCTTATCGACGATTTTCGTAAAATAATTTCCTGCCTGACATACTAAAAATCTTCCCGGCTCAATAATCAGTTCAGCGTTCAGAACAGAATTATACTTTTCAATAAACAGGCTCATATCTTTTGAAAGCCGTTCAATATCAAGAGGCTTCTCTGATGTGCGGTCATAAACAACCCCCGGACCGCTCCCGAAATTAATTATTTTAATATCAAAGCCGCTGTTTTTCAAAAAAACGGCAAGCCTGAAAACATTCTCATAATAACGTGAAAGAACAGCCCAATCCAAAATCTGCGACTGAATGTGAACATGAATGCCCGTAATTTTTACATTCGTCAGGCTGTCGATGAACGGTTTATGAGAAAGCACGGCTTCCTCATCAACACCGAACTGCGAAGGTAAACCGTCTGCACCGAACATACTGAAATCAGGATTTATCCTAAGACTAATTTCTGCCGTCAGACCTTTTTCTTTTGCGGTCTCGTTAATCAGTTCAAGCTCCGAAAAACTGTCGGCAACTATTCTGCAGACACAAATAGTTCTCTTTATATCTTCTTTTGTTTTTCCGGGCGAGGAATAAGAAATATCTTCTTTTGCGAGATTCAGCGCCGCCGCGTATCCGACTTCTGCTGAACTTGCCGCATCAATACCGCAGCCGTTTTTTGTCAGCGTCTCCAAGATATTTTTGTTGGGATTGGTTTTTGCGGAGTAAAAAATTCTAACTTGCGGAAAAGCATTTTTTAAAATTGCGAGCTGGTCAAGAATTATTTTTTCGTCGTAAAGATAATATGAGCCGCCTTCGTTCATTAAAAAAAATTAGTTTTTATAGCTCTGCACGTAGTCGTAAGCGTCTGCAAGCAGCTCTGTGAGAGATTCTCCGCAGGCATTCTTTAAGTCCATTGGGTGAATCTTGCCTGCTCCGTAGGTTGACTCAAGCTCTTCGTAATTGTGGAACTCAAGGTCGCCGCCGAATTTTTCGGGTCTGTGAATTGTAATCATATCAAAGCGCGGGAAGATGTTGTATCTGAAAATCTGAAGAATGGGATTGTCGGCAACTTCGGGCGGGCAGAAAGCTTTCTTCATCTTTTTCTTAATCTCTTCGGGCGAGTCTGCAACGCTCACAACGTTTCCTTTGGATGATGACATTTTCTGACCGTCAAGACCGTTCACGATAGGGGTGTGAATACATACAGGCGGTTTGTATCCGATGTGCGGTAAGTGTTCACGCGCAAGCATGTGAATTTTTCTTTGGTCGATTCCGCCAACAGCTGCGTCTACTCCAAGAGTTGGAATATCAACTGCCTGCATTACGGGGTAAACCATCTGGGAAACCATTGGGTTGTCCATTGCTCTGCCGACTTCGTCCATGCTTCTTGTTGCACGGTTTAAGGTGATTTCCTGGCAAAGAGTGAGGACTTCGGTCTGATATTTTGCGGTGAGCTGAACGTCTGTTCCGAGAACAAATTCAGCGCCTTTTAAGCCGACGGCTTCTATGCAGGCTTTGTTGTAGTCAGCGAGTTCTTTTATCTGCTCGAATGTTCCTTTTCTGTTGAGATATGCGTGCAGGTTTGCGATTAAGACCACGACGTCAAACCCTGCTTTTTTCATATCCATCAGTTTATTGATGGTCACAAGGTGACCGAGGTGAATCTCGCCGCTTGGTTCGTATCCGGTATATACTCTCTTTGTTGGTTTTGAGAGCAGGCTCTTGAGTTCGTCTTCTGTAACAATCTCAGCCGTGTTTCTTGTAGCGAGTTCGTATGCGTCCATTCGTTATATCGTTGGCAGTTTAATCACTTAAAGGATGTGTGACATGTGATAGACTGTAGACAGGGGGTTTACGTAAATGTATTTGGTATTGATTCATCTTCGGGCACATCACGAAAACTACGAAAGACTGCACTTCAAACACGAAAATTGTATTGCTGCAAAAAGATTTAGTTATCTTTTTTAATCGACAAAGTTTTTGCTCTTCTTGTGACTGATGAGAAAAAACCGCAATTCACGCTAATCTCGTCGCTTTCTCTCCTCCGCTAATCCAGTACTTCGCTAATTATTTAGATTGAGTTTTGTGCTTCGCTCCGATAATCTCTCCGCTCAGCGTTGATAGGAATTTATGAGGTTAAGAAAGAACCGCAAATCTTTCGGCAATCGCATTTTTCTTGCGCTCAGTCGCGCCTTCGGCTATCGCCTCAGCCAATTCGCTCCCTCGCTTGAAAAACGCTGCCGAAAGCCCTTCGGGCTTATTCTTTTATTCTTGTGTTCACAGACAACTAA
>JAUNXW010000177.1 GCA_030539595.1 Methanocorpusculum sp.
ATTGTGATAAAACTTCGACAGCGGCTGAAAGACCGTCGCCTTCAAGTTTGTATCCAGCTTTTTTGAAACACATCTGAACAGCCGCAACAGTTGCAAGAATTTCGGGCGGGCTGATTGCGTTATTGATTTACGTACTGCTTTCAGCCAACGGATTATTATAAAAAAAAAAGTTATTGTGATAAAACTTCGACAGCGGCTGAAAGACCGTCGCCTTCAAGTTTGTATCCCGTTTTTTTGAAACACATCTGAACAGCCGCAACAGTTGCAAGAATTTCGGGCGTGTCAATAATTCCCATGTTTCCGATTCTGAAAATCTTTCCTTTCAATCTGTCCTGACCTCCGGCAAATTCAATTCCCATCTTCTTGCATGCGCCGCGAATCTTTGAATCTTCAATGCCTTCCGGATAGAAGAAACCTGTAACTGTGTTTGATGCCTTGTGAAGCGCGTCAACCTGCGGAACTAATTTAAGTCCCCAGGTTTTACCTGCGGCTCTTACAGCAGCAGACATCTTTTGATGTCTTGCAATTCTGTTTTCTATTCCCTCCTCTTCGATAAGTTTACAGGATTCGCGAAGTGCGAGGAATAAAGGAACTGCCGGAGTTGTCGGTGTTTCCATAGGTGAAAGGTCGGCTGACTTCTTGGCTTTTTTCAGGTCAAGATAGAACGGTCTGTTTTCAGAAAGTCTGTCCCAGGCTTTCTGTGAAACCGAAACTGCCGCAAGTCCTGCCGGTGCTGCAAGACATTTCTGACTTCCTACAATTGCGACGTCAACACCCCACTCATCAGCTTTGAAAACATCTCCGCCGATTGAAGTAATTCCGTCGAGAATAAATAATGCGTCGTGCTTCTTACAAAGTTTTCCGACTTCTTCGGCTGGGTTTAATATTGCGGCCGATGTTTCGTTGTGAACCATAGTAACGACTTCTGCACCGTTTTCAAGGGACTCTGCAAGTCCTTCAAGATTGAGAGGATGACCCCATTCTGATTCAAGCATCTGTGTAGGTCCGTATATTTTTGAAATTAAACCGAGACGCTCACCGAATTTACCGTTTACAAGCGATACTATTTTTTTGTCTTTGGCAAATGAACCTATTGCCGCTTCCTGTCCCGCAGTTCCGCTTCCCGATAAGACAAGCATATCGTTTGATGTTCCGAATACGGGTTTCAGTATTTTAACAATTTCTGCGTAGCAGTCACCAAAGTCTTTGCTTCTGTGATTCATTGCCTGTTTGGTCATTGCGTTTCTTACCGTTTCCGGCATTGGTACCGGTCCGGGCATCATAAGTAGTGTTTCTTTATACATCGAAAATCTGTTAATTATATGAGTTTGGAATACATATAATATTCATTATTGGAGTTACAAATATGACAGATGTAGCAGTTATAGCAGGTTCGGATTCGGATAAGGCAATTATTGATAAAGCGGTGAACACGCTTGTTTCATATAATATTTCGCACGAGGTTAAAATTTTATCAGCGCACAGAGATGCGGAAGCGCTTGATATTTATGTGAAGAATAGTGATGCGAAGATTTTCATATGTATTGCGGGAATGTCTGCCGCACTTCCGGGGGTAGTTGCTGCAAGAACCAAAAAACCGGTTATTGGCGTTCCGGTTTCTGGAAAACTTGCAGGAGGTCTTGATGCGCTTTTATCAATTGTTCAGATGCCAAGAGGTGTTCCCGTAGCTTGTATGGCTCTTGACGGCGGAGAAAACGCGGCGCATTTTGCTGCAAGAATTCTTGGAAGGAATTAATTTTTTTTTGAGTTCGGTATAATCCATCTTATTGATGAGGAAGAGCATATTTTTTGTGTTTAGGATGGGTTGCTGTCGGCTCTTCTTTGAAATTATGTTGCGAGACACACACACTGCACGAATTAACTTCCAGACATGTGTTACACCTGCCGCAACTGTATTTTTTATAAAGTAAACAAACCGCAGGTAATTCCCCCGCAGAAATTCCTAATAATCAGAAACTTTTATCGTTGATAAATACTAAAGATATCTTACTTGTGATTTCTATGATGTCAAAAAACCACCTGTCTAATATCAGCTCCACACGAACAAGCCCCCCCCCCACCTTTGTATCGAATGTAGATAATCAACATTCTATTGCGCAGATAACGTTTACTGTGTTTCTTTTTTTGCTTGTGTTTGCATTTATCGCAATGCCCGCATCGGCTGTCACGCCCGCAAGCCTTACCGTTACTGATTTCAGTATGTATCCGCAGACTCTTATGCCGGGCGACTCGGGCATTGCTTCAATCACTCTGAAAAACACAGGAACAGAGTGTGCTCCGATTAACAAGGCAATGATTACAGAGTCAAGCGGAATCATTGCCACGCAGACCGATTACTACAACGCTTTGGGCGGAGTTTCCGCAGGAGATTCAATTACCGTTAACCTGCCGATAAAAGCGGGGAACACGGCAGGGACATTTTATCCTGTATTTTATATAGACTTTAACGACGGAGTTTCCTATCTGAAATATCCGTTTGCGGTTATTATCAGCGAAAAGGGTCTTGATATTTCTTTTAAGAACGTTCCGGATACATTCGGTTCAACCACGACTGAGCCGGTTACCTTAAGTCTCGGCAATCATTTGAAAAATGATGTTGAGACTGTAACGGTTACTGCGGAAGGCAAAGGAGTTTCATGCAAAGAAGGCAGCGTTTATGTCGGAACAATTCCAAAAGGGACGTCAAAGGATGTTACTCTGACGGTTAAAACTGAAGATGCGTCGGAGGTAACGTTTGTTGTTTCATACAGCAACGGCGCGAACAAACACACGGAGACAATTACTTTGCCGGCGGGCACAAGTCAGTCTCTGACATATCCGGAGCTTATAATTACCAATGTTATCGTTACTAAAAACGATAAGTATTATACCCTCAAAGC
>JAUNXW010000178.1 GCA_030539595.1 Methanocorpusculum sp.
GTCTGTGTCGGTCATACCTTTAAGATTTTCAAAATCAGAAAACGGAACAATATCCGCGGTCGTGCTTCCGATATCAAGCATCATACCGTTTGGATATTTTTCGCGGAGAAAATCAACCGAAGCAAGCCAGTTGGCAGCCGCAAGTTCTTTACAAGCTTTTTTATGAAACTTCGCATCCGTTCCATAAAAAATCGCATCGGGAAATGTTTTTTGAACCGCATTGACTATGAACTCAATACCTTCGGCTTTATTAAAAAAACCGTCTGCGAGTTCACCGCTCATAACTACAGAGGCGTTGTCTGAATCTTTGTATTCGGAAATAATCTCTGCCAGATTGGATTCTTTCCAGAGCGGACAATAATGAATATGGACGCCGGAGTCGTCGTATATTTTTAAATTAGCTCCTCCGACATCTATTCCAATCATTCTGTCCTTACTCCGTTATCGTTGTAAAATGATTTTTTACCGTTTAAGTGAATACACTCAGGGGGCTTTCCGACGGTTGCTTTCAGCAGCACATCGGCAATCTCCTCGTCAATCACATTGACAATTCCAAGAATACTCATTGTCGGTCTCGGGTTCACATCAACAACCCAGATTTTTTCGCCGACAATCATATCAATTCCAACATAGCCCTGACAGCCGAGTGTTTCTATTGTCTTTTTGGCGACCTCAATCATTTCACCCTCGCGCTTTGGGTGAACAGGTGTTTCTCCTCCGCCGTAAACGAATTTACCGTCTGCATCGGCGTATGAGATTTGTTTGTTGACCGTGAGCACAACAGGCGGTAAACCGCTGTAAAACTCACAGGCTTCACCTATTACACGGCTGCCGACAAGGCTCACGCTGTAGGATTCTCCTTCGACAAACTCAACGCTCATCTCACCGTTTTTAGGTTCTTCTCCCTGTTTTGCAATTCTCACACCTACAGAGCCTGCTCCCTTAACAGGTTTAATTACTCTTTTTCCCGCAAAATCCGCTCCTACTTCTTTGGGAACATTTACTCCGGCTTTCGCAAGAAGTTTTGAAGAAAGACGCTTGCTTGCACACACGGCAATGCTTGTGCTGTCAGAGCCTGCGTTGTGCGTCGCAAGTTCAAGAGTGTGAGTGAACTTTGATAAAAGTTCATCCGGCGCAATAACAAGACCGTATTCACACTCAGGAGCAAGTCTTTCTATTTCTGAATTGAAGTCTCCAGACTCGGGCATAACAACAGTGTATCCGCAGTTCTCAAAACTTTTTTTGAGGACTGCAACCATCGCTTTACCTTCGGGCGCGAGATATTGGTCATTGAAGATTGTATATTCAGCAAGAAGTACTTTTTTCATTACTCTTCACGCTTTTCGACTTCGGCAATAAGATTTTCCATTACCTTGTCAACAGCATCCCATGTAGGATTTGCGGGTGCTCCGGGCTGTCTGAGAATGAACGGTCTTCCTTCGTCGCCTGCTTTTCTCATATCGACGTCAAGCGGGATTGCTCCAAGATACGGAACATTATACTGCTTTGCCGCTTTTTCTCCTCCGCCTTTGCCGAAGAGGTCAACGATTTCACCGCAGTGCGGGCAGACAAAGCCCGACATGTTCTCAACAACACCGAGAACAGGTAAGTCCATCATTTCAACGAACTTGATTGCCTTTGTGGAATCAAGAACGGCAACATCCTGCGGGGTTGTAACAATTACAGCCCCTTCTACGTTCGGTGCGAATTGAACGATGTTTAACGCTTCGTCTCCTGTTCCCGGCGGTAAATCAACCACAAGGTAGTCAAGGTCTCCCCAGTCAACGTCTCCTAAGAACTGCTGAATTGCAGCTGCTTTCATCGGACCTCTCCAGACAACAGGACTGTCGGTTTCGTTAAGCAGAAGCGCCATTGAAATTACTTTCAGCGAGCCGGTGACTTTTACCGGCATAATCTTGTTTCCGATTGCCTGAAGTTTGAGGTCTTCAATGCCGAGCATTTTCGCAATTGACGGTCCGTGAATATCAAGGTCGAGAAGACCTGTCTGGTATCCGTGGTTGGAAAGAGAGTATGCGAGGTTTACGGATACAGTGCTTTTTCCTACACCGCCTTTGCCTGAAAGGACTAAAACTACATGTCTTACGCTGATTTCTGCTTTTTTCGGCTGCTGGCAGGTATCTGTTTTGGATGAACATCCTTCGCAGTTTCCGTCGCATCCTTCTGGTTTGTCGCTCATTTTTTCTAAACTCCTGATTTGTAATTCTATATAATTTATTGCCTTATCTTTTGTGCTGATGATACTATAGGCTTTTTGGATTGATACTATGGCGCGGTAATAATTAAATCTATCTGTCATCAAAAAAGTATTCTGAAAAAAAATATTGGATATGAAAGGGTGGGGTGTTATTTATGGGTATAACCCTTTTTGCAGGTATTTACTCAATCTGAATTGACGTGCCGTTATCCTTTTCCGTTTTTGGAAGTGTAATCTCCATTATTCCGTTCTTAAACGATGCTTTTGCTCCATCAGATGTTACAGCCTTCGGAATCACAATTGTTCTTTCGCCCGCTTCGCATCTGCGCTCGCGCAGGTGATATGTTCCCTGAGTATTTTCGACAACGTTGTCGAACTTGGTCTTGATTACAAGTGTGTTCTCATTCAGCAGATTGACCGAAATATTTTCTTTTTCTACGCCCGGGATATCTGCAACTACAATGATATCCGAATCATTTTCGCAGATATCCACATTGAAGTCGCCCATGAAGCGCGGGACTGCGTTCTTTACCGCTGTCTTGATGCTGTCCGAACTCGGAACCAATGCCGAAGCACGCTGTTCCATTTCTGAGAGAAGTGAATCTATCTCCGAGCCGAGAAATCCGAAACTGAATGCGTATGGTGTAATTGACATATTTTTTTACCTCTT
>JAUNXW010000179.1 GCA_030539595.1 Methanocorpusculum sp.
CTGCTTTGTATATGGTTGTTGCCATATTCATACTTCAATTGAATATGTCCGCGCTTGCAACAGAAAAAGAAAAGGTGCGTATTGGTTATTTCCCCATGAATGGTTTTTGCGATGTTGCTTCCGATGGGACGGCTACGGGTTATTGGCGGGAGTACACTGATGCTGTTGTCAGCAACACCGGCTGGGACTGCGAGTATGTCGGATACGCAAGTTGGGTAGAGGCGCTGGATGCGCTCTCCAAGGGCAGCATCGATATCCTCGCCCCCTCACAGCGCACACCGGAACGGGAGGAGCAGTATTCCTTCGATTCTTTTCCGATCGGCACGGAATACGGTTCTCTCCTTGCGCTGGGAACAAACGGATGCCTTGTTTATGAGGATTACGCCGCTTTTCAGGGACTGCATGTGGGCGTTGTTGAAAGTCTTGTGTTCCTTGACGATTTTACAGATTACGAGCAGAGAAACGGATTTTCTGTTGAATTATCCTACTACAAGGACACGCCCGCTTTGGTTGCGGCGCTTAACGCCGGAGAGGTGGACGCTATTGTGGCAAATCTCATGGTCAAGACAGAAACCATGAAGATGTTGGCGAAATTCGGCTCGGCGCCGTTTTACTATATGCTTCGTTCGGGAGCGGACGATCTGTGCATCGAGCTCAATCAGGCCATTGACCGGATGACCACCCAGCACCCGGAATTAATCAATGAGCTGACAGCGACATACTTCCCTTCTTACAACGACATCCCTCTCTCAAAGCAGGAGATAGACTATATAGCCTCGGCAGGCACATTGAAGGTCGCCTGCGGCGCTAATTTTGCGCCCTATTCCTACGTAGACGAAGCCAGCAGCGAGATCGTCGGTGTAGATCGTGCGGTTATTGAGCGTATCTCACAGTTGACCGGATTACAGTTCGCCTTTGAGAAGACTCCGTTTTCGGAAAACACCGCCGATTACGTCAAAAACAGCGGCATTTCACTTATTGCGGGCGTTGAACACGATCAACGCGTGCTGATGCATGACAGCATGTTCACAGAGCCGTACCTGACTACCTCAAAATATTTTATCGGATTATCCGACACGACGTTTGACTCAGATGCCGAAATGCACATAGCTATGGTAAGCGCCGCCGACGCCCAAATCACGAAATTGCAGCAACAGTACCCTCGTTTTCTGTTTAAGCGTTACTCATCAGTTGCCGATTGTGTAAAGGCGCTGCATGGTGGCGAGGCTGATCTTGTACTGAGCGATCGCTATTCAATGGAGCGGTTGCTTTCAGCACCGCAAAACGAAAACCTGCAGTTTATGCCGGCTGAAGCGGTTTTGGGCTCGATCTGCTGTAAGGTTGTCTCTCAGGCGAACCCGGATGTTCTGGTTTCCATTCTCAACAAAGCAATCAAACAGATCCCGGCGTCGGAAACAGCACAATATATCGACGACAGTCTCCGCGCCACCAGATACGAGTATAGCTTTGCCGACTTTATCTATCAGTATCGTTATCCCATTGTCATTACCGCTGTTTTCCTTCTCATCGGTACGATTGCGCTTGTATTTGTGCTCAGGGCGAAGCGAAAAGCCGGGCAAGCCATTGAGCAAAATGAAATGAAGCTGCGCAATATCACAAACAATATCAATGGCGGAGTAGTCGTACTGAAAACAGACGAGGGACTGGAGATCACCTACGCCAACAAGGGCTTTTTGGAGCTTATCGGCTGCTCGCAAGAACAGTTTGATCGGAATGGACACGGCTCGTATCTTGCATATGTACACCCGGAGGATTTGCCCAAAATGCGCGCCGCAATCAATTCTAACAGCAAAGAATTATCGTTGGAACTGCGCGTTATGCGGACGGATAAAAGCTATATACCGGCGCTGTTTAACTGCACGGTCGGCGAAACAAACTCTGGCGAGATAGAATTGTACTGCGTTATACTTGATATGACGGACCAAAATCGACTGATGGACGAGCTGCGCATTGAAAGCAGAAGAACAGAACTGATCCTTGAGCGGGTGGACGAAGTATTTTACGATGTCAATATCCGGGAAGGACGAATCAGCACCTCAGTCAGCTTCGCACAGAAGCTTGGCTGGGAATTGCCCAGTCATGTGGATGAACTGAACGGCGAAGTTCTCGATCGGATGTGGCACGCGTCACCGGAGGATATGGCCAAGTTGCACAGCGCCACAAAGGAAATGCTGGAGAGTAGAAAACCTGTCTCCACGATGATGCGTATCGAGGCCAAGCCCTACGGCGGTTACATCTGGTGCGAGGTGATGCAGCATCCTATCCTGTTGGAAAATGGGGACGTTGCTTCCGTTATTGGCTTAATCCGCGACATTGACAAACAAGTCAAGGAACGGGAACAACTTGTGGAACAAACCCGCCGTGATCCCCTGACAGGGCTGTATAACAAGGAAGCTTTTGAGGTTTTATCCTCAGACGCTCTTCTCCAGCTTCCTGATAAAAATCATGCGCTGATTTTTATAGACTTGGATCACTTCAAAACGCTCAATGACACGCTGGGCCATATGACCGGTGACAAAGCGATCTGCGAGGCGGCGGACAAGTTGCGGATTATTTTCTCCAACTATGATCTTGTAGCCCGATTTGGCGGAGACGAATTCTGTATTTTCGTTAAGAATATCCCAATGGACACCCTGAGAGGAAAGCTCGAGTGGATGGTGGATAAGCTGCACAGTGAGTATCGTGGTGATAACGGCACTGTAAAGGTTACCTGCAGCTGTGGTGTTGCGTGTACGTTGGATTCTGGCTTTGATTATCACGTACTGATGCAAAATGCCGACAAGAGCCTGTCCCCGTGGGCGTGGAATTTGAAGAAGGGGGACTGGCGGAAAATGGAGACAACACC
>JAUNXW010000044.1 GCA_030539595.1 Methanocorpusculum sp.
TTCAAACAACTTTGAAGCCCACCCGCTTGCCGGACGCAGAATTATGGAAGCAAAGAGAAAGGGAGCACACATCATTGTATGCGACCCGCGTGTAACTCCGACTGCAAAGCAGGCAGATATGCACATTCAGCACTATCCGGGAACAGATATCCAGCTCCTTAACTGTTTAATGAAATACATCATCGAAAACGACTGGATTGACCACGATTTCGTTGAGAACAGAACAAAAGGATACGAAGCACTCAAAGCATGCGTCACTCAGGACAAATACAACTGGGAAAACACATCAAAGATTACAGGAGTTCCAGTAGAAAAACTCCAGAAAGCCCTTGAGTGGCTCCACGAATGCCAGCACAAGACCGCATTCGTTCACTGTCTCGGTATCACACAGCACACCGTCGGTGTCGACAACGTCCGTTCAATCGCACACATCCAGACAATCCTCGGAAACATCGGAAAGCCCGGATGCGGTGTCAACGCACTTCGCGGTCAGAACAACGTTCAGGGCTCATGCGATATGGGAGCACTTCCGAACGTATACGCCGGATACTACTCAGTCATGAACCCCGACCTCGCAAAGAAAGTCGCAGACTACTGGGGCATTGACTCAATCCCGCAGGGCAAACTCGGATTACATATCCCAGAAATGCTTGAGACACTCTACGAGCACCCGGACAAAGTCAAGTGTATGTACCTGATGGGTGAGAACCCGGTTATCTCCGACCCGAACTCAAAGATGGTCGAGAAAGCAATGGAGAACTGTGAGTTCCTCGTTGTTCAGGATATCTTCAACACCGAGACCTCCAAATACGCAGACGTCGTCTTACCGGGCTCATGCTATGCAGAAGAAGACGGAACACAGACCAATGCAGAACGCCGTGTCCAGAGATTCAGAAAGGCACAGGACGCACCCGGAGAATCCAAACTTGACTGGGAAATCATGAAAATGATTGCAGAAAAGATGGGCTACGGCAAATACTTCACATGGGAAAAGACCGAAGATGTCTTCAACGAGATGCGCGGAATTACCCCGCAGTATGCAGGTATCACCTACGCAAAACTCGACGGAGACGGAATCCAGTGGCCTTGCCCAACCGAAGACCACCCGGGAACAGCAATTCTCCACATTAAAGAATTTGCAGGAATGCCCGAAGGAAAAGCCTGCCTTGAAGCCATTGAACACCGTGACCCCGCAGAGGTTATCGACGCGGAATATCCGTTCTGGCTCACAACCGGTGCAACCATCTGGCACTGGCCGTCAGGTTCAATGACACGCAGATGCACACAGCTTGACCGCGACTGCCCGACCGCATGGCTTGAAATGAACAAGATTGATGCGGACAAACTCGGCGTCAAAGACGGCGAGCCTGTAATTCTTTACTCACGCCGCGGAGAAGTCGAAGTATGCACACGTGTATTTGACGCAATCAAACCGGGAGTATTCTTCATGCCGTTCCACTTTATTGAGGCACGTGCAAACCTCGTTACAAACACAGCATACGACCCTGTTTCCAGAACACCGGAGTACAAAGTTTGTGCTGTTAACATCAGAAAGATGGAGGCCTAAAAATGTCAGCAAAAGGCGATATGTTTTACGCATGGACTAATGACGCAAACATCAAAGGAGAATGCGGCGGAGCAGTCACATCAATCTTAAAGTACATGCTTTCGGAAAAGATTGTTGACATGGTCTTAACCGTCAGAAAAGGTGTAGATCTTTACGACCCGCAGCCGGCATTTATTACCGACCCGGCAGAACTTGACAAATGTGCAGGTTCACTCCACTGCGGAACACTTCTCTTACCGAAACTCATCAAGAAGTACCTTAACGGTGCAAAAGACATGAAGATCGCAATCACCTGTAAAGGCTGCGACGCAAAAGCAATGTATGAGCTCGGCAAGCGTAACCAGATTAACATGGACAACGTCATCATGATTGGTCTCAACTGCGGCGGTTCGGTCGCCCCACAGATGGCACGCAAGATGATTGTCGAGAAGTACGGTGTCAACCCCGATAAAGTCTTCAAAGAGGAGATTGACAAGGGACAGTTCATCATCGAGTACACCGACGAGAACGGAGCACACCAGGAGAAAGGCATTAAGATTGATGACCTTGAAGCAGAAGGCATGGGACGCAGACTTAACTGTCAGCGCTGTGAAACCAAGATTCCGCGTCAGTGCGATTTAGCATGCGGTAACTGGGGAGTAATCGGTGAAAAAGCAGGCAAGGCAACTTTCGTTGAAGTCTGCTCAGAGAAAGGTGCAATGGTTCTTGACGGAGCAGTCAAGGCAGGCATTCTCGCAACCTCCGCTCCGGAAGCAAAAGGTCTTGAGATTCGCGGCAAGATTGAAAATGTCATGGTCAAGATGGGTAAGAAAGCCCAGGAAAAGCAGTTCGCAACTCTTGGCGAAGGCACAGACAGACTCAACAAGATTATGCGCGAAGCAAGCCGCTGTATCAAATGCTACGGCTGTATTGAGAACTGTCCAATCTGCTACTGTGTTGAGTGTTCAACAAAGAAGCCGCACTTAGTCCGCCCGGGAATTATTCCGCCGGACTTTATGTTCCAGATGATCAGATTCGCACACATTGCGGATTCATGTATCAACTGCGGTCAGTGTCAGGAGCTTTGTCCGATGGATATTCCAAACTCACTCTATATGCACGCCCAGCAGGTCGAGCTTGAAAAGATGTTCGGTCACAAGCCGGGTTACGATATGGAGCTTCCGGTTCTCGCATTCGCAGAGGAAGCAACAGAGCGTGCACGCCTGAATGCAACCGGCTCGGATATGATTTACGAAAACGTCTTCGGCGAACAGAAGTAAATCAGGGTGCTCAGGCACTCAAACTTTTTTTTTGGAATTGTTAAATCGTTAATTAGATTATTATTAATAACCCCGTTCGCTATTTTGTGATTGATGTCAATAAGTAAAACGTGAACGTATCTTCTAATAGCCAACACATAAATACCATCTCCATCTCATTAATATGACGACTATTCATGATACAAAGAAAAGATATCGTGCGGGCACTGATGATTACATCAGTTGCTCTGCTGATTCTCGCATCAACCGCGACAGCAGTATCCGCAGAAGATGATAATTTCATCGTAATGTATGTGGTGGGCTCAGACCTCGAAACAAACTACAACTTCGCAACGAACAACCTCATCGACCTTGCAAATAATCTTGATGAATCTGCAGGTGATGTGATTATCTGTTACGGAGGCGCAAACAAAGCAGGCTGGAACGACGGCGTCACAATTACTAACCTCTCTTTATTAGCAGACGATGCAGAAGACGGCGTTATAGGCGTTGATACAGCCACAGGAAAAACCACCGAATTTATATTAACAAGATACTCAGGCGACATGTCAACACCTGAACTACTCGGCACAAGCCTTGCCTATGCAGATGACTACGGAGAAGCCAACGGTCTGACAAATGCAAACCGCTACATAATCTTCTGGGATCACGGGGGGGCATGGATAGGCTTCGGCACTAACGTCGTCACCGGAAAAACAATGAGCCTCGAAGAACTTGCAGAAGGAATGTCTGCTGCGGAGAAGTATGATATGATTGTTTTCAATGCCTGCCTGATGGGTTCGATTGAGGTAGCAAATGCACTCTATCCCTATGCAGACTATATGCTTGCATCTGAAGAGTCAACCCCTGCAATTAAGGGTCTGAACTACACCGGATTAGGCATTGCACTTTCAGAAAACCCGTCAATGACACCGAAACAGTTAGCAGACGTTTTAATTGATACATATATTCCGGAAAGCATAGGTATGCATGTTCCAAAAGTCCAGGCCCTCGTCGACCTCAACAGAGTGCCTGCTGTAATTTCGGCTCTGGATACCTTTGGAGACAATCTTGACAGAACACTTGCATATAATGAAACTACAGCTGTCCTCGGCAGCATAATCTCCTTTGTTCAGGACTTCGGCGTGAACGGTTTTGGCGGCGGGGCGCGTGCTGTGCCGTATTCTGAAGATTTGTATGATTTTGCCGGCATTGTCAGAGATGGAACACGAGATGCTGAGCTTAAAGCCTCAGCTGATACGCTGATTAATGAACTTGAGAGATATATTATCCGCACAGAAAGCAACGGCGGATTCGCAGCAGTGGGCGGTGTATCGATTGTATCACCTGTAATATACAACATGCTGATCTCCGGAACCCCGAATCATTCAGCTGATGAGCTGCCTGAGAATTATCGCAGCGGAATTTATCTTGGAGAAAACAACGGCTGGAATGCATTTCTGGATAACTATACGATAAGCGTTATAGAAAAAGACCAAGCAATCTCAGCATCCATTGACAACGAGTCCGAAAATGTGACGGTGACGAGTTCAACAGGTACAACCAAGGCGACAATAAATTATGTCTATGATAATGACGGGCAGTTTGTTGTTATCGGAGAGGTTCCTATGGAAGAAAGTATTGTTTCTTCGAACAGCAGTGTATGGCTTTATGAGCCGACAGGAAAGTATGCGTTCCCAGAGTGGAACGGGAAGTGGCTGGTGCTCGCAAATCCGGGCGATAAAGACGGTGTGATTATTTCCGCACGTTATTTCAATGACGGGTCTACCGGTCAGAGTATGTATTCGGTTTCCGGAAATCTTACCCGTAATGTGAACGGTTCTGAAAATACATATCAGGCGTTTTTAATTTTGATGGTTGATGCAGATACCCTGAAGCCGTATACCATCATGGTGAATGCACCAGATTCATCTGCAGAAGGTATAGGAACAAACCTTCTCGGTTCTACCGACATAATACCAGGGGATGTTTTCACGCCGGTTCTGACTATTTACGACGCTGAGACTGATACGGCAAATGAGACTGTTATGTCAAAGCAGAGTTTCGTGTTTGGTGAGAACCCGCTTGAGAATTTTGCTGTTGTGAAGTTTGCAGATGATAAAGTATACTGGTATATGGCAGCAGAGGATATGATGGATATGGATACATATATCCTGTCCGACCCGAATATGCCTGCGTCAGCTTCTTCTCCTGCACCGTTCTTTGGAATACTTGTCGGACTTGCGGCGGCAGGGCTTCTGCTGAGAAGAAAATAAACTTTTTTTATATTTTTAAAACCGAGTCTTGTCCAACGGATTTAATCACGATTGGACAAGCTCCGCCATTGATAAATGTAACAAAGAATATCTTCATTCAGTTACATATAGATGAATCATAATGGCACGCAAGAAAGATAATTTTGACCCTCTTGGCGGATTTGTAGGCGGACCTGCCAAACCCAATAAAAAATCAAAGCGGGTTAACGACCTTCTCGGCTCAGGAAAGGACACAGGCTCGGGCAGCATATACGACGAAGGCGACTACACTCCGACTCACTCAGGCAGAACCGATGCCTTAACCGCAACAGGCGAAGCTGTTCCAGAAAAAAAGAAAAAGAAAGGATTTTTCTTCGGACGTAAAGAAAAGCCCGCCTATGCCGCGGAACAGCCCAAGGATTCCGGATTCGACAGCTCGGAATATAAATTAGACATAAAAAGCGGAGTAATGGACACAGGCATTGCAGAACGCTACGCCGAAGACGAATACACACAGGTATCCGACAATTACTATGAACGACGCGAAGAAAATACATTTGAAGAAGAACTTCCGTCCGAACCCGAAGAAGAAGAAGAAGATGACTTCTTTGAGCCCGAACACAAATCTCCAGAACCTATTCAGCATCACATATCCAATATCCCCAAATCCGTTCGGCACGAAATAAAGGTAAAAGAAGAAGACATTCAGAATCCGCTTGTAAATAAATCAGAACCCATACAAACTCACCCCTATATCTGTTATCTTTGCGGCGAAGTATCTACAGACGCTCTCCCGCAGTTTGGGTTCGGAGACGGAAGCAATCCCGATGACTTTGTACCGCTTTGCAAAACCTGTCTGCACGCAGTCACAACCCTTATGAAATTCCGCGAACCGTCGGATGAATCCGAAATCAAAGCAGAATGGAGATCAATATGCCCCGGTCTCGATGATTCACGTGCCGGCAAAATCATAACCGAAGGCAGAAAACACCACTAACATCCACTACCCAATAACGAGTTACAACAAAAAATCAATATTAATTAATATACATGAATACAATAAAATATTCATGGAGAAACTGCATCTTACAGGAAGGCAGAGTTTAATCGCAATAACTGCGGCTATTGCGTGTTTTTTACCGCCCTTCATAGGAGAAGCGACAAACATCGCCCTTCCGAACATGCTGACCGGCCTCGGATATTCGCTTGGAGCTGAATACTGGGGCATGTACGGATGGATTCTGACAATTTATCTTCTGACCTCGACAATTTTTCTGATTCCCGCAGCACGTCTTGCCGATAAATACAGCAAAAAGTTATTCTTCTGCATAGGTGTTCTGCTGCTCGGATTAGGTTCGCTTGGAATAGGTTTATCAACCTCCGGCGAAATGGTTCTTGTAATGAGAGCAATTGAAGGAATCGGAAATGCTCTGATGTTTGGAACTGCCGTGGCTTTGGTAACCTCTGCGGTTGATTTCAAGCTTCGCGGAACTGCCATTGGAATTACAATGACAGGAGTATTCATGGGGCAGCTTGCCGGACCTCTGCTTGCCGGAGCGCTTACAGATATTGTCGGCTGGCAGTCGGTTTACATAATTCTCTGCCCGATTGCTCTTGTGTCATTTATACTTGCACTGCCGTTCATCCCAAAAGACAAACCTACAGACAACAAAAAATACGACTGGCTCGGAGCAATTATTTTCATCGTTGGAATGTCTCTCTCGCTTTACGGATTCTCAAAACAGCCGAACACAGAAGCACTGCTTATCTTAATTATCGGAATCATTCTGATGATTTTGTTCGTCTTATACGAACGCAGGAACGCAAATCCTATCGTGCCTATTAATCTTATTCTGCATAACAGAGGATTTACGTTTAACAACGGGGCAAATCTCCTTTACTATGTTGCGATTTACTCAATGGGCTCACTCGTCTCCCTTTACATGACAAACGTCTGGGGAATTACCGACGCGCTTCCAAGAGCAATCATTGTTACAACTCAGGGTCTGGTTCTTGTTCTGTTCACAATTGTTGCAGGCAAATTCTATGACCATCTTCTGCCGAAATGGATTATGATTCCGGGCATTATTATGACCGCAGCAGGTCTTGTCGGAGCTTTCTTAATAGGCAACTCAGTATTTTCAAATAATTTGTGGCTTGCCGCAGCAATGATTTGTGCAAGCATTGCGGCGTTTGGAATAGGCTCTATAATTCTGACATTCATTGACAGAATTATCAAAAATTCTCCGCCTAAATTCCCGACAACAGTCGGTCTGCTGATAATTACTATCGGCATGATTGTTCTTCTGACATGCGGAACAACACCCGCGGTCTGGAGTATGATTATTGTTCAGGCTTTGTTCGGTGTGGGCATTGCTATATTTGTGACCCCAAACAGCACGGCAATTATGAATTCGGTAAACGAAGAGGAATACGGAATGGCTTCCGGCACTCTTTCGACAACAAGAATGCTGGGTATGGCAATCTCTATCGGAATTGTTTCCATTCTGAAAAATATCTTCCTTTCGGCAGAAACAGCTGCTTATGCTTCTGAATTTATGAAGATGCTTGACGGTGCGGTAATTGCGTCCATTGCGGTCTTAGTTCTTGCAATGATTTTGTCATGGACTTCTGGCGGTAAGAAAACAGATTGAGAATATCTGTTAACTTTTTTTGACGGTTTTGAAGAACTTGTAAAATAGCGGAAACCTTCAGGTTTCTTAGCTGATGCGAGATGCTTTAGCATCTTTAGCTTAGCAAACAGAATATTTCCGATTCATATCTTCTTCCACGCAGTTACTCTAAACGCTGCTGAGTGAAAACATCTCCTTTATTCAGAAAACTTTTCTGCAAGCCCTGCTGAACCTCATCGGTTTCTTTCAAATGCCCAAGAAGTATCGGCGAATCGGAATCATGATACCGATAATTTCCAAAAGCCTTCTCAGGATTTTTATTGGCATAACAGTATTTACAGCCGTTCATACATGTATCGTAAGCACCGATATCACGGCTTTCTATACAGTGACAACCCTGCCGCATCCCTTTATGCTTCAGATTTCGGAAAGTAATGCCGTTTGCCTTTCCAACCATCTCAAGCGTCATGCACCCCGACGGATGGATGCCATATTGTGAATATTCTCCGTTTGTTCCGCAGGTTTGAATATAAAGTCCGTGCTTTTCTGCAATTTCGCCAAAACTTCGGGCAAGAACATCCTTGTCTGTGTCGGTCAGCGGAATCAGTTCAGGCATATTGGTCTCCAGCTTCTTGTACATCTCTACGAAACTGAAAATACATCTGTCCACATAAGGCGCAAGTTCAGCCGCCATTTTTTCAAAGGTTTCCGTGTGGGACTGTATCGTATATTTTTCCGTGAGTAAAACTGGGTCATAGCGCCATGACAGCCGCTGTTTTCCGACAATTGCCGAGAGCTTTTTCAGTGTCTCCATGCTTTTTTCAATAGACGGCACACGTGGTTCGATATCCCTGCCGTATGCCGTAATGGTATAGTGAAAATAGGTCGGGAACCGACTTATGATTTTAGGCAGGTCAAAAAGAATCGGTTCATAATTTTTGGAGCAGAACTGAACGCAGTCAACTTTGTCCGGCGTCAGTTCGTAGCGTGTGACTTTATTTGGAAACAGCGGATTTCTGGAATAAACGTATCCTTCTTCAAATCGTTTTAAGAGCCATTTTGTGTAGTATTGAACGGTATCTGTGCGTCCGCCTGTGTTGATTATCATAGTTTGTCCAAACGTCCTTTGCCGGCTGTATTGTTTATCATTAGTTGCACAGACAAGGCAATAAATTTGTCAGTAAAAACAGACTATACCTTTTTCTCCGACTGCCACTTTGCCTTTGGATTAATATATCGTCCGTGATTTGCCGTCATTTTCCCAAACTCAATAGCCGACTTCGGACAGCGGTGCAGACAGGCAAGACAGAGATTGCAGGAATCCTTTACCCAGACAGGATGCTTATCCCTAATCTCGATTGCTTCTGAATTACAGTGCTTTGCACACAAACCGCAGCCGATACATGAATCACTGACACGGAAATTCTTAGTATGCCTCACGTTTGCATACTTAGGATACGCTAAACGTGTCCTCAGCGCCGGCAGAACTCCTTTAAGTTCATCAAAATCCCCGGCATCACGCGACACAATTTTTTGGATAATCACATCAAGGTCTTCATCAGCCATCGCAAGCATTTCTGCAACACCGTCTTTAGACGGAAGCGAGAGAACAGGCACATAATTATCCACCATCCGCAAAGAAAACGAAGCAGAAACCGTGAGTCCGCAAAAAGCCGGAGCTTTTTCAAACATCGCGCCGACCGCTCCTGTAATCGACCCGCAGGTTACAACCGAAAACACATAGGACTTATCAGCCCCGCGAAGTTTCAGACGGGAAAGAAAATCAGCAACCGTTGACGGCAGACCGTAATAATAGACCGGGAACACAAATCCAACTCTCTCTTCTGCGTCATAGATGAACTCATCTTTTTTCTCCGCATCGACCATTGAAATAAGAGTGTCTCCTGTTGCCTGTGCGATTCTTTGCGCGGTATAAAGTGAATTTCCTGTGCCTGTGAAATAAAATAACATTTTTTACCTCCTAAAACATTGAAACAATCCCGTAAACGAATATAATTATGATACAGAGCGGTATGAAATATTTAATCATAAACATATATTTTTTGTCGCCCTTAAATCTGGAGAATAGTTTAATCTCGTCAAGAATAACCTCCGACTTAATAAAGTAGCCAACCAGAATACAGGTGCATAATGCTACTATGGGCAGCAGAATTGTCCCGCTCGTGAAATCAAATATCTCCAGAAGTTTCATGCCGTTGAAGTCAATGAAACTAAGAACACCGTATCCAAGAGCAATCGGAATAGAGAAAGCAAGTGTATATAATGTCATCAGAATGACACCTTTCAGTCTGGAAACACCGAATTTATCTCTGAGTGCGGCAACCATTACCTCAAGTGCACAAATGTTTGAAGTCAGAGCCGCAAAAGTCAGCAGGATAAAAAACGCCGCTCCCATCAGCAGACCAAGCGGCATATTCGTAAAGACCATCGGCAGAGATTCAAACATGCTGCCTGAGCTTAAGGCAATGGGGTTTCCGTTTGTTACAATGTAGCTTGCCGGAATAATCAGTGAGCCGGCGATGAAGGCAACGAGCAGTGTGAAAAAGCCTGTTGTCACCGAGGAAGCGGTGAGATTAACTTTTTTGCTTAAGTATGAGCCGAATGTCAGCATAATTCCGAACCCGAGTGAGAGTGAGTAAAATACCTGACCAAGAGCGGCAAGAATTCCTTCGGCGCTGACGTTTGATATGTCGGGATAGAGATAATAATAGAGCCCGTCAAGTGAGCCGGGCAGTGTGAGGCAGTAGACGGCAAGAATTATCAAAAGGATTACTTCTATGGGCATGAGTATTTTACAGGCACGTTCAACTCCGTTGCGAACGCCGAGCAGGACAACAAGACCTGTTGCTATGACAAATATAATTACCCAGATGACCGGTTCGGTGCTTGCGATAAAGGATGTGTAGTAGCCGGCTGAGGCGGTTTCAGCCCCGCCGCCTGTTGCAAATGTTACTGCGTATTTGGTAATCCATGCGCCGAGAACTGAGTAATACGGCTGAATGAGGAGAGGAACAAGCAGGCAGAGGTAGCCGAGAAATGTGAATTTTTTATTGAGTTTGGCAAATGCGCCGAGAACTCCTGTGCCGGTTTTTCTGCCGATGGCAATTTCTGTCATCAGCAGTGTTATACCGAGTGTCGCAAGAAGGAGGAGATAGATTAATATGAATATTCCTCCGCCGTACTGGGCTGTCAGGTATGGGAAACGCCAGATACAGCCGAGACCTATGGCAGCTCCTGCGGCAGTGAGGATGAAGCCGAGTTTTCCGGAAAAACTTCCTCTTTCTTCACTGTCGTTCATAATTATAATAAGATGTTTATGTTGTTAAATATGCCGTAAATATTGCGAGTTTAGATGGAGTTTGTCAAATAGCGGAAACCTTTAGGTTTCTTAGTTGAGGCGAGATGCTTT
>JAUNXW010000180.1:0-1232 GCA_030539595.1 Methanocorpusculum sp.
CCTTGTTTTTACTCATCTGTCAAATATTTAGTAAGCAAAAATATTAACTGTCAAAGTAAGGTTATATCCCAACCAACTATTAAAAAGACGCGCGGCAGTATGTATTTAGCAGTGCAAAAAATATAAACCAAGTATTTTTACTCAGTCAAAAATAAAAATCCAATCAGACTACTTTAATCCACAAATGTAAATCACGGTAGGCTGATGCAATTTTTTCTTCAGCAGATGCATAATAATACGGGACAGTTTCATTATACAGCAGGAACTCAAGCCTGTTGTACTGTGTTGATGCGACACTGAAATTATACATCTCAAGATACTCCTCATCGTTTGCAAGCATAACTTCAAAGCGGTCAAGAGGCTCGTAAGAATTAATAACAGACGAATTGGTTACATTATTCCATTCGGCATTCATCAAAAGAACGTCAACAGTGTAAGTAACATTGCGGTATTCGTGATTGTTTATTCCAATCCATACAAACTGTTCGCTTCCTGCGGCAAATTTTTCGGGATAATCATCAGCCATCTTTTTTTCGCCGAGAACAAAGAACTCCGTGAACTTTTCACCGTCCTTTGGAAATGCAATTACATATACGGTTGTAACAACAGCCGCGACAATGGCAATTATAAGAATTATTGAAAGAACCTTGTCAAACGGTTTCTGATTCTTAGGGAAAAATTCCTCTTTGATTGTCGGTTTGACTTTATCAAACGGAACTTCAAACTTTTCTTCTTTGGGGATGCGTGCTCTGCGGTAGAATGTGATAATCATCATTATGACCGTAAATATCACAAGCGAGATTACAATCGGGTCAAGACGAATTCCAAACGGTGTATAGTTCAGGACAAGACCGATTAAAGGAACAACCGCAATAGACAGGCCAACGGATAAGGCAAATCTTTCAATTCCGTCAATGGATTTTTTTTCAGGAAAGAGTGCGGCAATCAATACATAACCCGGGATAAACAAAATCACGGGAACTGTAAATATTACTCTGATGAAGGTTTCGTTGATGAAGGGTATGTATATTGTTGCAATCGCAAGAATGAGCCACAATGCAATTACAATTAGGTCTTTTGGAAGATTTTTCGGGTCTGCCATCTCAGCAAGCGCATCTTCTATTTTCTGATCTGCCATTTATATTTATTATATTTAGATATAATGGATTATGAATCTTAGTTAAAGATATTGCTGCAGGTTCTTCTTTTACATGTAATAGATTAGTCTGTCC
>JAUNXW010000180.1:1242-2818 GCA_030539595.1 Methanocorpusculum sp.
CAATAATTGAATCTAATAATTATATCAATTCGAAATCGTAATTTGTTGATATTTTGGCGCTTTTTATTACACCACGAAACACACCCGCACTCTCAACAGAAAACTTAGACAACATCTTGTCCAACGGATTTTTTTTACGATGGGGCAGCCTCAACTTGTTCATACAACTCTTATATCATCAGCCGACCAATAATAATACAGCATGGCTAATCGTCCTGAAATATCAGATATATTAAATAAACTTCACAGCGGCGCAATAACTGTTTTGGATGCTGAAAAACAAATCAATGAACTGTCTGTTGCAAAAGTTGAAGACGTTGCAAACCTTGACCTTGAAAGAGAAAAAAGATGCGGGATACCCGAAGTAGTTCTTGCCGAAGGAAAAGACACCGAGTCACTTGTAAAAATAATGCATGAATATGTCAGGGCAAGAGGAAGATGTGTTGCAAGCAGAATAAACGACGAACAATTAATGGCTGTGTGCAAAAATCTTCCAAAAGGAGTAAACGCCGAATCAAGAAAAGGAGGGATACTAATTTTATCTGACGGAACAATTCCAAAATCAACAGGCGGAGTTGTAGGAATAATTACAGCCGGAACATCTGACATTCGCGTCGCGGAAGAAGCAAGAGCTATAGCAGAAGAGATGGGTGCAAAAGTCAGTGTAGTTTACGATGCGGGAGTTGCGGGAATCCACAGACTGTTTCCGGCTCTTGAAAAATTAAGCGGTGCTGATGTCTATGTTGTATGTGCGGGAAGGGAAGGAACTCTTCCTTCTGTTGTTGCGGGGCTTGTTGACAAGCCTGTAATTGGCGTTCCGGTAAGCACAGGTTACGGCTACATGGGGAAAGGTGAAGCCGCTCTTGCTTCTATGCTTCAGTCCTGTGCGGTGATAACCGTTGTAAATATTGACGCGGGATTTACCGCCGGGGCTTTTGCCGCAAGAACCGCTGCATTGATTGCAGAGGGCAGAAAATGAAACGCGGGCTGTATGTTGGAAGATTTCAGCCGTTTCACAACGGACACAAAAGTGTAATCGACGGGCTTGCAAAAGAAGTCGATGAACTTATTATTGGAATAGGCAGCGCAGACTCAAGCCATGATGTGAAACATCCGTTCACAGCTGGCGAACGTGTTCTGATGATTACAAGCGCTATTGAAAATCTTGAGATTCCGTTTTATGTAATTCCTCTTGAGGATGTAAAACGAAACGCTTTGTGGGTTGCTCATGTAAAATCCATGGTTCCTCCGTTTGATACTGTTTATACATCAAACCCGCTTGTAATCCGTCTGTTTAAGGAATCCGGTATAAATGTAGAGTCGCCTCCAATGTATCTTCGCCAAAGTCTTTCGGGAACAGAGATTCGCAGAAAAATGATTGCAGGAGAGCCTTGGAAAGGATTTGTTCCAAAAGAAGTGGTCTCGGTAATTGAAGAAATCGACGGAGTAAGCAGAATTCGTCAGGTTTCAAAAAGCGATTAAGTTATTGGTTAATTATTTACTAATTTTTGAAATGGTATAATATTTTTTGTATATGAAAAATCGATGGCTTGTAAAAAATAAATTTACCCGCATA